>NZ_JBKGTW010000004.1:0-114979 GCF_046546535.1 Neisseria sp. WLZKY-1 | reverse complement strand
CATTTGTATTGTTGGCGACCTTGATGCTTACCATTCTTTTTGACCTGTTTTGAGCCGCAAAAAGGGCATTTTTTGTGTTCAAAGGTTTTGACTCCGCTTAAAGTCTTGTAGCATAAGGCTTGCGGGGGTTTTGGGCAGTAAATTTGTTACTTACGCCGAGTTTTCAACCCTATCCCAATAAGGAAAACATTATGAAAACATTGTTTTACATCGCTGCGCTGATTGGTTTGACCGCGCTCTCTGCCACGGCTGGTGCAGAAGGAAAATTTGCTGTGCAAGTGGGCGGCTTGCAAAACGGACACTTCGCCGAACGCCATGTGTTAAGCGAAGCCTATGGTTTTGGCTGCACAGGCGGCAATATCGCGCCCACTATTTCGTGGAAAAATGCGCCCAAAGGCACAAAAAGTTTCGTGCTGACGATGTACGACAAAGACGCACCCACAGGCTTGGGCTGGATGCATTGGGTGGTCGCCAACATTCCTGCCCATGTCTCCACGCTGCCTGAAAACCAACCTTTGCCGCAAGGCGCGCTGCAAACGCGCACCGATGGCGGCACAGCAGGCTTTATGGGCGCGTGCCCGCCCAAAGGGCAAAATCACCGCTATGAAATCACCGTTACCGCCGTGGATGTGGCAACCTTGCCCAATATCACCGCCGACGCCACGCCCGCGCTGGTGGGCTTTTTCGCCAACGCACACGCGCTGGGCAAAGCCAAAGTTACCGTGCGCCAAGCGCGATAGCAGTTTGATGAAGCAGCAAAAAGGACGCAGTAAGATGCGTCCTTTGGAATTTGAGGCAGCCTGAAAACGAGCCAAGCGAGTTTCAGCGAAGCTAAAACGCGTCTCTAAAAATGTTTTCAGGCTGCCTTGCGCACATCGCTTGGCGTGCAGCCAAAATGCGCGCGAAACTTCGCCGCAAACCGCGCAGGGCTTTCATAGCCCACTGCATACGCCACCTGCGCCACGCCCAGCGGCGACGTTTGCAGCAGGGTCAGCGCCCGCATCATCTTCACACTGCCCGACAGTTCGCGAAAAGACGTGCCTTCGTTCGCCAACCGCCGCCGCAGCGTTGCCTCGCTCATGCCCAGCTGCCGCGCCACATCCCTTATCTGCCAGTTGACAGAGGTATCCCGCGCAACCAGTTGGCGGATCTGCTTGCTCAAACGCTGCACCGAATGCGGATTGAACACCACCCCCGCCTGCGCCAGCCAAGACAGCAATTCCATTGTCCGCGCCGCCAAAACCGTTTCAGGCAGCCGCGCCTGCACGCCCTGCACCACACGCAAAAACGCTTCATTCCACGCCGCATCAGGATGCAGCACCCGCGCCAAATCCACCGTTTCCCGCGCGGGATATTGCGCGAAAAACTGCGCCACCCATTCATCGCCCAGCATCAGCCAGTCCGCGCGGTAACCCTGCGCTTTATCAGGCTCATTCAGTACATCAAACGACTGCCCGCCCGCAATCAGCAGCCATTGTCCCGTCGTTGCAGTCAATTCGCCGCCCGCGTAGCGCAACGTTTTACGCCCATGCACCACGCGCACAACCATCGGCTGTGCAAACTGCGATTGCGCGAATGAAAGTTTTTTGTGCTGCAACACGCAGCCCGTTTCCACATGCTGGGGACAGGCAAAATGGTTAATCGTCGGCATGGCAAAATCAGTTGAATCAAAACAAGAGATGATAAGGGGGAAGGCGTTTTCAGGCTGCCTTTTCAGACGGCATTAAGGCAGCCTGAAAGTGGAGATTGGCTTTCAGGCTGCCTTTGCTGCCGTCTAAAACTCTGCTTCCAGTTCTTTAATCTGGCGCAACAGCTCGCGGCGTTCGCTTTCGTTCAGTCCGCGGATATTGCGCAACTCGGCATCAACGGGAACGGGCGCGCCGCCGCCTTGCGGGGCGAAGGCGAGATATTGTCCGTGGCGGCGTACGGGTTGGAAGTTGTGGTCGCTAAATGTGATTTTGCGGATTTTGCCGTTGATGGGCGCGGGGTAGAAATAATACGTCCGCCTGAGTTTGCGATTGGTGCCGGCGATGTAAATCGGGATGGCGACGAGTTTCCACGGCTGCGCTTCGGGGCGGTTGATGGCGGCAAGCACGGCGCGACGACGGCGGTAGCGGGACAGCTGCCACCCACACGCGGCGGCGGTGATGACGGCAAAGGGCAGCAGCGGCAGAAATCCGCGGATGTCGGCAGGATCGGCGGCGTTGCGCACGATTACGGCGGCAAAAACAAGGCTGCCGATAAGCATCAGGGTGCACAAAATGTTTGCCAGCGGATAGCCGCCGCCGATGCTGCGGATGCTGACTTGGGCGGGCAGGCGGACGGGGAATTCGCGCGGCTCGGGCAGCGCGACGGGGTGCAAACCAAGGGCTTGGGGGGAAAAGGTTTGGCAAAAACCGTCGAGCACGGCTTGGCGGCGGCTTTTGTCGGGCTCGGCTGCCAGCGTGCAGATTAAATCGGGCAGGTGTTTGCCGTGCCGCAGGGGGATTACGGGCAGGCGGATGGTGAAGTCGCGCAGGCGGTTCAGGCTTTCCGACAGGCGCAGATGCTTGGTGACGCGTGCTTCCATTTGGTCGAGCGTGGCGTTATCGGGCAGCGGCTGGTCGGCTTCCAGTTCTTCCAGCTCGGCTTCGATTTCGCGTAAAGGGCGGCTGCTCAGGTACAGGGTGGCAGGAAACGGATACACAAAAACCACTCTGTTGATCAGTTCCCACGGATAGAAAACGTTTTCGCGCTTGGTTTTGTTGCCGCTTTTCGCGTCGACCCCGTCGAGTTCTTTTTCAACAAATGCTTGGACAATGCGGATGCCGTCGGCGTTTAACACCAGTTTGGTGCGGCTATCGGCGGCGTGGTAGAGCAAAAGGGCGGCAAACACCAAGCAGAACAAAACGATAAAAGCTCCGCTTAGGACAGATTTTAGGCTGCCAACAAACAGCAGCGGCGATGCGGCAGCGGCGATGGCGAACGAGATGAGCGACACCAGCAGCGATTTTAGACGGGCATTGGTGATGCGGATTTCGGCGGGCATGGGGTTCCTTTTCTAGATGCGGTGTGCGGTTTTCAGACGGCATCACATTATAGACATAGGCAGCCTGAAAAGCTTGCTTGAAGAATTAAACAAAGGCAGCCTGAAAACGGGAAACCGGTTTTCAGGCTGCTTTTTCAGCCCGGCATTTTATTCTGCTGCTTGTTGTGCCAACCGTAAGTACTCCGCCAAATGCTTATTTTCTATATCTTCAAGCGTATGTAATTTCAAATGACGACGGCCTTTACCTTTGCCTTCCAATAAACCGTGCGGGTCTGCCATCTCGGCACCATGACCAAATTCCACAGTTACATGCTGCTTATAAACAAAAATGCCGCAAAACGGTTCGGGTGCAGCAAACAAAATACCGCCATATTTCACTTCTTCGCCTACTGTATCTACCAGTTGCCATATTTTCGTGCGCACACTATTGGCAATTTCATACAAGGCAGGATTACTAATTTGCCAATCATTCAGCAGATTTTTCACTTTTTGATCCATGGTCTTCTCCTAATTTGGGCTTGTGGGTTGGACATTGATGCCCGACAAAGTATTCCAAACCGCTATCTACGGCGCGGGCGGGTTTCAGGCAGCCTGAAAACCGTATGGGCGGCAAGGCTGTATTTTATACAAACGGCGAAACGGTTTTTGCGATTTGCCGTGTCGTGTAGTTTTTCAGGCTGCCTTTTTAGGCTTTCAGACGGTCTGAAAAGTGTCGGATACGAGTATCCGACCTTGTATATCGGAACTTCCGTATCATAGCAACAAACCGCCCGCCGCTGCCCGCATCCGACTAAGGCAAACAACCGTTGTGTAGCTCAGGGAGCGGTCGGGCAACCCATCGACACAACCGGACAGTTGCCGGACAACACAACCGAATGCAAGGCAGGTTTATGATGAGTACCCAACACAATTACGCAGGCATCGACATCGCCAAACGAAACTTCGTCATCGCCGTTTCGTCTTTGTCTAAAACCAAAACCGAAACCAACAACCCCAAAGGCATCGCCCATACCGTCGAATACCTTAAAAAACACAAGGTCGCTCTCGTCGTCATGGAAAGCACCGGCGGTCTCGAAGTCCCCGCCGCCAAAGCCATCCACCGCGCAGGCATAGCCGTCATCATCGCCAACCCGCGTCAGACGCATCAGTTTGCCCAATCGCAGTCGCTGACCAAAACCGACGCCAAAGATGCAAAAATGCTCGCCTTCTTCGCACAGATGATGACGCAGAAAGAAGGTTGGCAAACCATGCTCTGCCACCCGCCCACCGAAGCGGAAGAAGTGTTGGAAGCATTGGTTAACCGCCGCAACCAACTGGTGGATATGCGGACTGCCGAGAAAAACCGTCTGTATCAGGTTCATGAAACGCAAGTCGAAAGCGTCAAACAACTGATTGCCCATTTTGACCGGCTGATTGACGAATTAGACAAACAAATCGACGACACACCCACACGCATTTTGATGGCAAAGCCCAAGTGGCGGAGCAAATCAAAGGCATCGGTTCGATAACGACGGCAACGCTGATGGCAATGCTGCCCGAATTGGGACGGCTGAGCCACAAACGGATAGCGAGTCTGGTCGGTATTGCCCCACACCCGAGGGAGAGCAGGGAAACCAAATTCAAAAGCCGCTGCTTCGGCGGAAGGTCTGCGGTGCGTAAGGCGCTGTATATGGCCACCGTAGTGGCGATGCGGTTCGAACCGTTTATTCGGGATTTCTACCAACGCCTGCTGTCCAAGGGTAAGCCGTATAAGGTTGCCGTTACGGCATGTATGCGCAAACTGCTGACGATATTGAATGCCCGGATGCGTGATTACTTTGCAGAAAATGGTATCCAAACGGCTTGATTTGAGTTTTGGTATTTTTGCCCGACGGGGTGAAAAATACAGTTGCTACGCATTTACTGATATGTTTTAGCTAAGATAAAAGCCGATATGGTCGTTGCAGTTGGCACAGTATTGGGCGTAAGTTTGGCGCGTATTTTGTATTTTGGGGTGTGCAGGCTGCTTTTTAACAATAGAACCGATGTACATCATTAAGGAGAATGCTATTTCAGTTAGAACGTGCCGTATAAGATCGACGGCATCGGCACACAGCACCCCTAACAGGTTTGTCCGCCATAAAATCTAATGTCTTTCCTCTTGCCCGCTGCGTTAAAATCGCGGTTTCGCATCATCATCGGATTTCAAAATATGCCGTTTACCCTTGCCCACCCGATTGCCATTTTGCCGTTTTCACGCTGCCGCTATTGCTATTTCCCTGCATTGGTCATCGGAAGCCTTTCTCCTGATTTCGTCTATTTTCTGCATGGACGTGCCGTATCCGGCGGACATGGTTTGGCCGATTGCTGTGGCCGAACCTGCCGTTGTGCTTCGCGGTTTATTGGCTTTATCTTGCCCTGTGGCGGGACACTTTGTCTGATTTTTTACCAAATTGCCTGAATGCCGCCCCTTATAGGCCGTCTGAAAATGTAGATTTTCATAAAATCAAAGCGGTGGCCTTGGCCTTCATACCGAGTGCCTTATTCGGCATGGGCACCCACCTATTCCTTGATGCGTTTACCCACCCCACCGGCTGGTTTGTACAGCATTTCCCCGTGCTGCAACAAACCGTATTGTTTCTGCCAATCTTTAAATGGCTGCAATACGGCGGCGGTGTAATAGGCGTAACCGCCTGCCTGTACTTTATATTCCACACCGTCCGCCGCCGGCCATACCGCTCTCGTCAAACCATTGGACAAAAATACCGTTTTTGGATTCTCTGTACCATACTGTCGCTCCTTGGTTTTTCCATCTGGCAAATCATTGCTCCCGTACCGTTAGGTCATGCTGCCACACAAACAATCCGCCTGATTGATTGTGCGGTAATTTCATTTTCGATATTGTGTCTGAGGCATATTGCCCGAAGGGAAAATGGCTGAAAAGCAGTTTTATGGCAATCGATAAGTGTATTGTTTTATATCTATTTATTTATTGAAGGCATTTTCATGATGATATAGAATCATTTTTATTTTATTGATTTGGCAAACAATGAATTCTGACTAGAGTGCCCATAATCTTAAAGCAGACGGACAACCGCAGCCTGTCTTTGCAAAGACAAGTAGCAGAAAACAGAAATAGCCCAGCTGTGAAAATACCCAAGGGGATTTAGATGACAACCTACTACGCCCATTCCGCGCAAGACGAACTCGGCAATCTCTTGCCTTATGAACATTGGCAAATCTTGCAAAGTCATTTAGTCAATGTTGGGAAAATAGCGGCGGAGTTTGCCCAGGTATTTGATGCGCAGGAAATTGCCCGCCATGCCGGACAGCTTCATGACGCGGGGAAATACAGTTTACTCTTTCAAAAGCGTTTAGAAGGAGAGATAAAATTTGTGGATCATTCCACTGCCGGAGCGAAAATTGCAGTCGAGCATTGGGGAGGTGTTATCGGCAAGCTGATGGCGTTTTGCATTGCGGGGCATCATGCAGGGCTAGCCAACGGGAGCGGTGAAGGTGATAACCGCCGCACATTGAAACAGCGTTTGGCTTTGCAATTCGGCGCAGATATTCCCGCTCTCGATAACCTGTGGCAACAAGAAATCAAGCTCCCTCAAAACCTGTCCGCACCGCCACTCAAAGCCGACGCGCATCATCCTTTTTTCTCCTACGCCTTCTTCACCCGAATGCTCTATTCCTGCTTGGTGGATGCCGATTATCTCGACACCGAAGCCTTTTATTTAAACCTAGAAAACAAAGGTGTCGAGCGCGGCGGTTATCCCGATCTAAACGCCTTACAACACAATTTCAATCAATTCATCAACGCTTTCAGACGACACATTGCCCAAGCTCCAGAGCAAACCGAAGCCGAAAAACGCAATGCCGCCTTAAACCGCCTGCGCAGCGAAATTCTCGATTATGCCGTAGAACAAGCGGTACAACCGCAAGGGCTGTTCACGCTCACCGTGCCGACCGGCGGCGGCAAAACGTTCACTTCTATGGCATTTGCGCTGGAACACGCCAAACGGCACGGAATGCGGCGCGTGATTTACGTCATCCCGTTCACCAGCATCATCGAACAAAATGCCGCCGAGTTTCGCAAAGCCTTTGGCGAATTAGGCGAACAAGCCGTGTTGGAACACCACAGCACCTTCGACGACGGCAAACTGCAAAATGAGGCCACCAAAGACAAATTGCGCCTTGCCTCGGAAAACTGGGACGCGCCGATTGTCGTGACCACCGCCGTGCAATTCTTCGAATCCCTCTTTGCCGACCGCTCCTCGCGCTGCCGCAAGCTGCACAACATCGCAGGCTCCGTCATCATCCTCGACGAAGCGCAAATGCTGCCGCTCAATTTGTTGCTGCCCATCATGCAAGCCATCAAAGAATTGGCGCAAAACTACCGCTGCAGTGTCGTCATGTGCACCGCCACCCAGCCAGCCGTGCAAGCCGAAAACGGCTTCTATCGCGGCTTTGAAAACGTGCGCGAAATAGCTCCAAAACCGACCGCACTTTTCGACAAACTGCGCCGCACCACCGTGCAACACATCGGCACACAAACCGACGCCGACCTGCTTGCCAAATTTGCCGAACACCCGCAAATGCTCGTCATCGTCAATAACCGCCGCCACGCCCGCAGCCTGTATGACCAAGCCAAACACCTTGACGGCACGTTCCACTTGACCACCTTAATGTGCGCCAAACACCGCAGCCAAAAACTGGACGAAATTCGAGGCCGTCTGAAAAACGGCGAACCCTGCCGCGTCATCGCCACCTCCTTAATCGAAGCCGGCGTTGATGTGGATTTCCCTCTGGTAATGCGCGCCGAAGCAGGCTTAGACAGCGTTGCCCAAGCCGCAGGACGCTGCAACCGCGAAGGCAAAAGGCCGTCTGAAAACAGCTTTGTCTGGATATTCGCGCCCGAAGATAAATGGCAAGCCCCGCCCGAACTTGCCGCCCAAGCCGCCGTTATGCGCCTGACCGCCGACAGTTTTTCAGACGACCTCTTATCCACCCAAGCCGTCGCCGCCTACTTCGCCGAGCTTTATCAATTAAAAGGCAGTGAACTGGACAATAAAAAAATCCTGAAAATGCACAACGATACAGGGCAAAGCCTCGATTTCCCATTCCAAACCATCGCCGACAAATTCCGCATGATCGAAAGCCACATGCAGCCGCTGATTATTCCGTTTGATGCTGAGGCTGAAAGCCTCATTAGCAGCCTGCACCACGCCGACCACATTGGCGGACTCTTACGCAAACTGCAACCCTACACCGTCCAAATCCCCGAAAAAGCCCTCACTGCCTTGTATAAAGCAGGGCGCATCGAACCAATTAACGAGAAAAATTTCGGCAAACAGTTTTATACGCTGATCGGGCTGGGTTTGTATGATGATGTGGCAGGGCTTTCTTGGGAGGATACGGCGTTTTTGAAGGGGGAGAGTTTGGTGTTTTAATTGAACTTATAATTTATAGAATATTAATTTGATTTTTACCTTTAAAAGGCATATCCTTCGTATGGCCTAAAAAGTAATTTGGAGAAAATTAAGACCATGTCCCAATCTCAACTGACACCACATCAAGCTCGATACTACTCCTGGCTTTTAACTCGTCAAGCCGAGGGCGGAAGTATGGACTCGTTAGCAACAACATTGGTTGATGCCCAAGTCGATTTAAACCCGCATCAAGTTGATGCAGCCTTGTTTGCCTGCAAAAATCCCTTGTCGAAAGGTGTGATTTTGGCAGATGAGGTAGGTTTAGGAAAAACCATCGAAGCGGGCTTGGTAATATTGCAGCATTGGGCAGAACGCAAACGTAAAATTCTGATTATCACCCCGGCCAACTTACGCAAACAATGGCATCAAGAGTTACAGGAAAAATTTGGCTTACAGGGCATGATTTTGGAGGCTAAAAGTTACAATGCCATAAAAAAAACAGGCAAAAACCCTTTTCGTCAAGAAAATCCCGTTATCTGCTCCTATCAATTTGCTAAATCTAAAGCGGATGATATTAAACAAATTGGATGGGATTTGGTTGTATTAGATGAAGCTCATCGTCTACGCAATGTTTATAAGAAAAACAATGTTATCGGTAAAACTTTAAAAGAAGCTTTGGAAAACGTATCCAGCAAAGTCCTATTAACTGCTACTCCTTTGCAAAATTCTTTGCTTGAACTTTACGGCTTGGTCAGCATGATAGATGACCGTGTTTTTGGCGACTTAGATAGTTTTCGTGCTCAATTCGGTGCAAAGGCCACAGAACAGACCTTATCTCATCTGCGCCAGCGACTCAGCCCTGTTTGCCGACGTACCTTACGTCGTCAAGTACAGGCTTATGTTCCCTATACTCATCGCCTTGCCATCCTGCAAAAATTTACTCCATCCGACCAAGAACGAGAATTTTCTCATTTGGTTGCCGAATACCTTCGTCGTCCAAATCTGCAAGCAATGCCAGAAGGACAACGACAGCTTATTTCCCTAGTGTTGTGGAAACTTTTAGCCTCTAGTAGCCGCGCTATTGCAGGTGCACTGGATACTATGACCAAGCGCCTACAAGGCGTATTGGCAGAGTCAACCACGCAAGACCTGGTCGAAACTCTGGACGAAGATTATGAAAGCTTAGATGAAACTGCAGAAGAATGGGAAGAGGAAAACGAATCGAACATTCTGACTGCTGATGAATATCAAGCGATTGCTGATGAAATTGAAGAGCTCAAACATTTTAAACAACTTGCCGAAAACATTCGAGAAGACGCAAAAAGCCGTGCATTATTGACCGCGCTTTCCACAGCCTTTGGCAAATTGAAAGAACTTGGTGCGGCGCAAAAAGCCATTATTTTTACCGAATCCAAACGCACCCAAGCCTATCTCTTAGAATGTCTTGCCCAAACCGACTACGCAGGCGAGAATGGTGACGGTATCGTGTTATTCAATGGTACAAACAGTGATCCTCAAGCACAAAAAATCTATAAAGACTGGCTCAAACGGCATGAAGGCAGCGATAAAATCACCGGTTCCAAAACTGCCGATACCCGTGCCGCTTTAGTAGAGCATTTCAAAGAGCGCGGTACCATCATGATTGCCACTGAAGCAGGTGCAGAAGGCATTAACCTACAATTTTGCTCACTCATTATCAATTATGATCTGCCTTGGAATCCACAACGTGTCGAACAGCGCATTGGACGCTGTCACCGATATGGGCAAAAACATGATGTCGTTGTGGTGAACTTTGTTGATGAAACCAATGAAGCCGACCAACGTGTTTACGAATTGCTTGAGCAAAAATTTAAGCTTTTTGATGGTGTATTTGGTGCCAGCGACGAAGTATTGGGAGCAATCGGTAGCGGCGTAGATATCGAACGACGCATTGCTGAAATCTACCGCCAATGCCGCCAGTCCGAAGACATCAAAACTGCCTTTGATAGCCTGCAAAGTGAACTATCGGACGAAATTAACCAGAACATGATGAAAGCCCGTCAAACCCTGCTGGAAAATTTTGATGAAGAAGTCCGCGAAAGACTGCGTGTTCGTGCTGAAGAAAGCCAAGTAGCACTCAACAAATACGAAAAAATCTTAATGGAGTTAACCCGAAGCGAACTTGGTGATAGCTCAGACTTCTATGACGGTGGTTTTATACTCAATAAGCTACCTGAAAATCTTTCAGACGACCTTGGCATTCCAACAGGGCGATATGAACTGCCGAGAAAAAGTGGCGAAGCCTATCTCTATCGCATCACCCATCCCTTGGCACAGGCTATCATCGATCGCGCCAAAAAACGCGATTGTCTACCAGCTCGTCTAATTTTTGATTATCAAGAGCATAACGGCAGGATCAGTACACTCGAACCCTATCGTGGACGAAGCGGACAACTTATTGCCAAACTCATCAGCATCAGCGCACTGGATGATATGGAACAACATATACTGATTGCCGCCATAACTGAAAACGGTGAAGTCCTACAAGCTGACGATCCAGAAAAACTTCTGCGCCTGCCTGCACGTATTGCCGAAACCACAATAAAAATGGGATTTCAGACGACCTTATCCGACAATATGACTGAACGCCGCCAAACGCTATTAAACCAAGCCACCGAACGTAATTTGGGTTATTTTGAGGAGGAAGTGCAGAAACTGGACGATTGGGCGGATGATTTAAAACAAGGTTTGGAACAAGACATTAAAGAAACCGATCGTGAAATCAAAGAAGTCCGCCGCACCGCCGCCACTTCCGCTACGTTGGAAGAAAAACTAAGCTGGCAGAAAAAGCAGCGCGAATTAGAAAATAAGCGCAGCCGCCAACGCCGAGAACTTTTTGATAAACAAGATGAAATCGAAGCGCAGCGTAACCAGCTGATTGAGGATTTGGAAGAACGTCTGAAACAGAAGGTTGAAGAGGAAGAGTTATTTTTTATTGAATGGGAGATGAAGTAATGAAGTATCCGGGATCTAATTGGTGGAAATTTGACTTCCATAATCATACGCCAGCATCAAGTGATTACAGAGAATGTAGTTTAACGCCACGTAATTGGTTGCTTGCCTACATGCGTTCAGGTATGGATTGTGTTGCTATTACTGATCATAACTGTGCTAATTGGATTGATAGTCTAAAAAATGAATTAAATAGCATGAAGAACGAGCAACCTCGGCATCCAGACTATCGTGATTTGTATTTATTCCCAGGGGTTGAATTAACAAGTTCAGATGGGATTCATATTCTTGCAATTTTTGATCCAGCAGAATCAGAATCTAGGATTCACGGGATATTGGCATTGAGTCAATACAATGACGATACGAATAATGCCCATGGTATGTGCAATATGGGAGCGTCTGCTATTTGCGACCATATTCATAATCATGGAGGTATTGTTGTTTTAGCTCATGCAGAAGAAATAAATGGGTTATTTAATGCAACAACCACGGCAGGAGGATTTACACCTAGATCAGTTCGTTCAATTGAACAGGTTTTAGATAAATCAGATGCTATTGAGATTCATAATATGGCCTCTCAGGCAGTCGTACATTTTCAAGATAAACTCAAAGGAAAAGCGCTTGTTAATGGCTCAGATGCTCATAAAACAAGTAATGCAGGTACACGATGGGCTTGGTTGAAAATGGCGCAGCCCAGTATTGAAGGATTAAAGCTTGCTTTATTAGATCCGGAAAGTTCTTTGTTACAGGCAGGAGAAGAACCTAAAGCACCTTTGTGCAGAATTACTTCTTTGCAGATACAGCAACTTCACTTAAGACGGCAATCTTTGAGCATTGATTTTAGTCCTTGGTTTAATGCCATTATTGGAGGTAGGGGAAGTGGTAAATCAACATTATTAGAAGCGCTTCGATTGGCTGTTGCACGCGAAGTAGACATTCAGGAACTTGGCACTTCAGATGAGAGTGATGTCGTTCGTGCATTTAATAGATTCAGAGCATCAGGGGGAGTAAGAGGCAATTTTGGCATGGTGCGGCAAGATACAGTATTGAAAGCCACTGTAGAAAAGTACGACCCATTGGCAGGTACTAAGGAAACATATTCCTTCACATGGACGCCTAGTGAATTTCAAGCACAACGGCTAGAAGGTGATATGTGGCAAGATACCGGATTGAGTGTTGAACAAGCAGCAAAAATTTTCCCTGTTAAAATTTTTAGCCAAAAACAGATTTTTGAATTGGCAGAACGCCCTAGTGCTTTGCTTAATTATATTGACAGAGCACCTGAGGTTGGGTTTTCTTCTTGGAAAGAAGAATATGAAAGATTATGTCGAAATTTAAGAGATCTGCGTCTTAGAGAGCGTACATTGGCGTCGTTTATTGAAAAAAAGCAGAGCTGGAAACAGAATATCGAGAAATATCTCGCAAGACACTTGCGTATCAACAATCCAATATAGCTGAGCAGGTTAAACAATATCAAGAAAATCAGGAAGCGCAGAGTATAGTTAATAATTTTGTTGAGAAGCTTTTCTTTCCTATTATTAGGCTTCATTCAGTATTGCAACAAAATATTTATGAACAGATTAGGTTGGGGGATATTTCCTTGCGAGATCCTGACTCTTCAGAGGTTCAACGACAAGCTGAATTAGTTGTAAATGAGTTAAATATAAAATATCAAAATATAATTCAGATTGCAGAGGAGATGCAGCATCAAGTTGATATATTTAAGCAAAGTCAACCTGTTACTGAATATCTTCAGAAAACAAGTTTAGCGATTTCTAATTATCAAAATGAAGTAGAACGATTAAAAGAAGTAGGTGTGGGTACCGCACAAGAGGCTGAAAGAGCCTTAAGAAGAAAGCAAGAATTGGAAGCTGATATAAATAGAATAAGTGAGCGACAAGAGGAACGAATTAATCTTCATAAACAGATTGTTAAGGCGTATGCTCAACTAGATATGCACCGCAGAAAATTGACAAAATTGCGTCAAGATTTTGTGAATAATGTTCTTGCTTCTAACCCAAATTTGAAAATCACAATTTATGGGCAGGCAGATATAGAACAATCTAATGATGAATTTCGCTCAATTCTAAGATTACAGGGGACTACATTCTCAGACAATATTCTTGTAGTTGATGATGTTAATGGACATAAAACAGGATTGCTTAGCCGATTGGTAAGTGATGATATTCATGATCCCGTACATAAAAGAGTTACAAACTTAAAATTGGGTCTTTTGGAACGTAGCAATAATATCCTAGGGCAAGTCATGCATGGCAAGTTTATCACCGCAATAGGCAAACTTAGTCATGATGATGAGAATGCGTTGCTAGAATGGTTTCCACACGATTTGGTAAAAGTAGAATTTAGGCGCAGTGAGCGTGATGCATTCCAATCACTGGAGCGTGCTTCTGCAGGACAGAAAACATCTTCAATTTTGTCTTTTGTGTTATCACATGGTCAGGAGCCATTATTACTAGATCAACCTGAGGATGACCTTGATAATGCATTAATTTCGGAATTGGTTGTTGATCAAATTCGTAGTAATAAGTTTCGCCGCCAAATAATCATTGTGACTCATAACCCAAATATTGTTGTTAATGGAGATGCTGAATTGGTATTGCCAATGGTATTTACTGGTGGGCAAATTCAACAAAATGATGCTGGCGGGTTACAAGAACGAGCTGTACGTGAACGGATCTGTAACATTATGGAAGGCGGTAGAATCGCATTCTACCAGCGTTATAAACGGATACTTGAAGATTTAGACTCAATTAATTAAGTGAAATATAAAATGACCAAACAAAAACTAGAACTCACCTGGATAGGCAAACATAAACGTCCGAAGTTAGAAGCTCGGATTTTGCTCGAAGACCCTGAAAAATCCTATCATGCCAAAGAGCAGTCGAAATCGGCTGCATTTGACAATCGATTGATTTTCGGCGACAACCTGCTTGCACTTAAGGCCTTAGAGCAGGAATTTACGGGCAAAGTTAAATGTGTGTTTATCGATCCACCGTACAACACAGGCAGTGCCTTTGCCCATTATGACGACGGGCTGGAGCATTCTATTTGGCTGGGGCTGATGCGTGACCGCCTGGAGATTATCAAACGCCTGCTTTCAGACGACGGCTCACTGTGGATTACCATCGACGATAACGAAGCGCATTATTTGAAGGTGTTGTGTGATGAAATTTTTGGGCGGGGGAATTTTGTAGCCAATGTTATTTGGCAGAAAAAATCATCTCCATCAAATGATGCAAAATGGATTTCAGATAATCATGATCATATTATTGTTTTTGCTAAAAATAAGGATCTTTGGCGACCTGTAAAACTTGAAAGATCAGAAGCTCAAAATGCGATTTATAAAAATTCAGATGAATTTGATGGTGTAGATGAAAAAGGGAACTTTTATGGTAGAGGACCGTGGTTTGCTGGTGATATGACTGTAAAAACGATTAGTGAAAATGCACTTTATGAAATTACAACGCCATCAGGTAGAGTGGTTAAACCTGCTGACGGTAGAGCATGGGTTTATTCCAAAGAAAAATTTGATGAATTATGCAGAGATAACCGAATTACATTTGGGAAAAATGGTAACAATAAACCTTGCATAAAAAGATTTTTAACAGAAGTTGAAGAGTCTAAAATTGTTCCTAAATCCGTTTGGTTATACGAAGAGGTTGGTGAAAATAGAAATGCCAGACAAGAAGTAAAAAAATTTAATCTAGTGGATCCATTTTCAACTCCTAAACCTGAAAAATTACTGGAACGGATTATTCATCTGGCAACAAATAGAGGCGACCTCGTCCTAGATTCTTTCGCAGGCTCAGGCACTACTGGCGCAGTTGCCCATAAAATGGGGCGGCGCTGGATCATGGTCGAGCTGGGCGAGCATTGCCATACCCACATTATCCCACGTTTGCAAAAAGTCATTGACGGCGAAGACCAAGGCGGAATTTCCAAAGCGGTGAACTGGCAAGGCGGCGGCGGATTCCGCTATTTCCGCCTTGCGCCGACATTGATTGTCAACGACAAATGGGGCAATCAAATCATCAATCCTGACTACAACCCTGAAATGCTGGCGGAAGCCTTGGCGAAGCTGGAAGGCTTTACTTATATGCCGTCTGAAAACCTTTGGTGGCAACATGGTTATTCCAGCGAAAACGATTTTATCTACGTTACCACCCAAAGCCTATCTGTTGAACAGTTGCAAGTGCTTTCAGACGAGGTTGGAGCAGGTCGCAGCCTGCTGATCTGCTGCTCCGCTTGGCGTGGGATTACGGCAGATCAGACGGCAGAGCGTTTCCCGAATCTTTCCTTAAAAAAAATCCCCAAAATGATTTTGAAACGCTGCGAATGGGGACACGATGATTACAGCTTGAACGTCGCCAATCTTCCGATGGCAGAAGAAGAGCCTGAACCAAGGTCGTCTGAAAACCAACCCGCCGCCACAACCAAACCCGTGAAACGCAAAAGTGCGGTCGAAAATCAGGGCGGATTGTTTGATGGGGAGGATAGTGATGGGTAAGGAAATGGCGATGATGCCCGCCGATTATGTGCAATGGTTGGCAGACATTAAAAATCGGGTGCTGACCGCACGGCACAAAGCGATTTTGGCGGTAAATGCCGAGCTGGTATCGCTTTACTGGCATATCGGGCGGGATATTTTGCAGCGGCAGGCTGCGCAAGGCTGGGGTAGTAAAGTGATTGATCGCTTGGGGCGGGATTTGCGCGAGGCGTTTCCTGAAATGAAGGGGTTTTCCCGCGCCAACCTTATGTATATGCGGGCTTTTGCTGAAGCTTGGACTGATTTTGAAATTGTCCAACAGGCTGTTGGACAATTGCCGTGGTTCCATCTTTGTACCTTGATTGACAAAGTGAAAGACACACAACAAACTGAAAACAAAAGATAAGAGATAAAACCATGAGCATCAGAACTCAAAACTATATCAACGGACGTTTGTCTTTGCGTGCACCGCAAGCAGAAAGTTTGGCGAAGTTAAAGCAGGCGTTGGATGCTGCACCGGAAATGGCGCAGAAAGATCGTGATGTAACGGCGGTGTTGAATACCTTGAAAGCCGAATTCCCAACCTTGCAGGATTTTGAGCGGGAATTTCCGTCATTGTGCTTTGCTTTGGCAACGGGGGTGGGGAAAACCCGCCTAATGGGAGCTTTTATCGCCTATCTGCATTTGGCACACGGTATCAATAATTTTTTTGTACTTGCACCGAACCTGACGATTTATAACAAGCTGATCGCCGACTTTACCCCGAATACACCGAAATATGTGTTTAAAGGTATCAGTGAATTTGCGGTGAATCCACCCAAGCTGATTAGTGGAGACAACTATGAACAGCAGAATTTGAGTATGGGAATGGATAATCTTTTTGGTGAGATTACCGTTAATGTATTCAACATTTCCAAAATCAACAGCGAGGTGCGCGGCGGCAAAGAACCAAAAATCAAGCGAATGCGTGAAGTGCTGGGCGATAGTTATTTCAATTATCTGGCGAATCTGCCTGATTTAGTGTTGCTGATGGATGAATCACATCGCTATCGGGCGCAGGCGGGGATGCGGGCGATTAATGAATTAAATCCGCTTTTTGGCTTGGAGTTAACTGCCACGCCATTTGTGGAATCCACCAAAGCTCCTATTCCGTTCAAAAACGTGATTGTAGATTATCCGCTGGCTCGTGCAATGGACGATGGTTTTGTCAAAATGCCTGCGGTAGTTACGCAGCGCAATTTTGATGCGAAAAATTATACGCCCGCAGAAATTGAGAAAATCAAGTTGGAAGATGGCGTGCGTGTGCATGAAAACACCAAGGTCGAGCTTATAACTTATGCTCGGGAAAATAATGTTGCTGTAGTGAAGCCTTTTATGCTGGTGATTGCCCGTGATACCACGCACGCGGCGCAATTATTGTCTTTACTGGAGTCGGACAACTTTTATAACGGGCGTTATCAGGGCAAAGTGATTCAGGTGGATTCGAGTAAATCAGGCAAAGACGAAGAAGAAATGATTGAACGACTTTTAGCGGTGGAGAGCGTGGATGAGCCGACGGAAATCGTAATTCATGTCAATATGCTCAAAGAGGGCTGGGACGTTACCAATCTTTATACCATCGTACCGCTGCGCGCTGCCAATGCTAGAACACTGATCGAGCAATCTATCGGACGCGGTTTGCGTCTGCCTTACGGAAAACGTACGGGAGTGGAAGTGGTGGATAGATTGAACATTATCGCCCACGACCGCTTTCAGGAAATCATCGATGAAGCCAATAAAGGTGATTCAGTGCTGAAATTGAAACAGGTGATTTTGGATGCACCAAGTGCGGACGATAAAAAAGTCAGCGTGCAGGTGTATAGCGGAGTGGAAACGAAATTGGGATTGGCGGAAACGTCGTCTGAAAATACAAAACAAGGTATTTCAGAAACCAATTCTTCAGTCGATTATCAGCCTGTTTTTAAAACTGAAACCGAAAAACGCATTGCCCGAAAGGTAATGGAAGCTGCGGCAAAATATGCTTCCCGTCCAAGTGAAGCGCCAACTTCCCAAGCATTATTGACAGTGGAAATCCGCGAAAAAATCGTTCAAGAAGTTCAGACGGCATTACAACCGGCTCAAGGGGAATTATTAGTGGATGAGCTGGATATAGTCGAGATTGTTGCTAAAACCACAGAAACAATGGTGAATCAAACCATCGATATTCCTAGAATTACAGTTGTACCCAGCGGGGAAGTCAGCACAGGATTCCATCCGTTCAAACTCGATTTAAGCAGCCTGAATCTACAACCGAGTGAACGTGAAATCACTATTCACAACCTGCACACCAACGAGCAAAGTAGCCTGTCTGCTGAATTGGGTATGAAGGAAAAACGCCCTGAAGACTATATTGTTTTTTCGCTGATGGATTTCGACGATATCGACTATTTCACCCAAGCCGACTTACTTTACGATTTGGCGGGGCAGATGGTGACGCACCTACGCACTTATTTATCCGAAGAGGAAGTTTTGAGCGTGTTGGATAAAGAACGCCGTCTGATTGCCCGTGAAATCCATGCCCAAATGATGGCATATTTTTGGGAAAAAGCGGCAAGTTATGAAGCCCGCGTCAGTCAAGGATTTAGTACGCTCAAACCATGCAACTATACTGTTTCAGCTGATGAAGCGATTCATTCTGTGCGACGAACACCAAAAGATGTCAGCCGTATTAAGCAAATGCTGTTTGGCAGCTTTTCCAAATGTCTGTATCCCTTACAAAAATTCGACTCTGATACTGAACGCCGTTTTGCTGTGATTCTGGAACGAGACGCGCAAAAATGGTTCAAACCTGCTCAAGGACAATTCCAGATCTACTGGAAATCAGGTTTGGATTCTAAAGAATATATCCCTGATTTTGTTGTAGAGACCAAAGATTCTATCTGGCTTGTTGAAACCAAAGCAGGCAAAGATTTAAAAGATCCTGAAGTTTTGGCAAAAGCTGATGCAGCTTTTGAATGGTGTAAACATGCTACGGATTATGCGTTGCAGCACAATGGTAAGCATTGGCGTTATGTGCTGATTCCGCATGATGAAGTTGCTGAATCAAAAAAATTGGCAGATTTTTTAAGGTTTGAGAAAAAGTCTGTCTAAAACGGATCGCACTTATCAAGTGCGTGGGTTGAAACTAAAATTTATAGGTTATCAGTAAAAATCAACCGCCTTCGGGCGGCTGTGTGTTAAGGAGTTTATATGGCAAATCAAATCCGCCTACATATTTGGGGCGATTATGCCTGTTTTACCCGTCCGGAGATGAAGGTGGAGCGGGTGTCTTATGATGTCATCACGCCGTCGGCGGCGCGCGGGATTTTGGCGGCGGTGCATTGGAAGCCGGCGATTCGGTGGGTGATTGACCGGATTTATGTGTTGAAGCCGATTCGGTTTGAGTCGGTGCGGCGCAATGAGTTGGGTGGCAAGATTTCGGCGGGTAAGGTCAGCGGCGCGATGAAGCGCAAGAATGTTGCCGATTTATATACGCTGATTGAAGACGATCGCCAGCAGCGCGCGGCGACGGTGCTTAAAGACGTGGCTTATGTGATTGAAGCCCATGCGGTGCTGACGGCAAAAGCGGGGGCGGATGAGACCGTTACCAAGCATATTGAGATGTTCAAACGCCGTGCGAAAAAGGGGCAATGTTTCCAGCAGCCTTGTTTGGGCGTGCGTGAATTTCCTGCCGATTTTGCGTTGATTGACGAAGGCGAACCGCTGCCGTCGTCGGCGTTATCGGAAAGCGAGGCAAGCCGCGATTTGGGCTGGATGCTGCATGATATTGATTTTGACCACGGCAACACGCCGCATTTTTTCCGCGCGCAAATGAAAGACGGCGTGATTGATGTGCCGCCGTTTTACGCCGAGGAGGTGAAAGCATGATTCTTGCATCCCTTGCCCGCTATTACCGCCGTTTGGCAGCAGAAACCGATGAAATGGGCAACCCGAAAGTGCCGCCTTATGGCTTTAGCGAGGAGAAAATCGGCTGGATTTTGGTGTTGGATAAAGAAGGTCGTCTGAAAACCGTTGTACCGAATCTGACTGCCGATAAAAAGCCGCAACCGAAGCTGATGAGCGTGCCGCGCCCTGAAAAACGCACGTCGGGTATCAAGCCGAATTTTTTGTGGGATAAAACCGCCTACGCGCTTGGCGTAGAAGCCAATAAAAACAAAGCCGAAGCCAAAGAAAAGCCGTTTACGTCGTCTGAAAAAACCTTTGACGCCTTCAAGCAATACCATCTCGATTTACTGCAAAATAGCGAAGATGAAGGCTTGCAAGCCTTGTGCCGTTTTCTGCAAAACTGGCAGCCTGCACATTTCGCTGCCGAAAATCTGCCTGCCGAAATGCTCGATGCCAACATCGCATTTTCTCTTGAAAAACCGACCGCACTTATCCATAAACGCGAAGCCGCGCAAACTTTGTGGGCAGGCTGCCTGAAAAGCGATGAAGCGATCGAAGGCTTGTGCCTTATTAGCGGCGACACTGCCCCGATTGCGCGGCTGCATCCGGCGATTAAAGGCGTGTTTGGTGGGCAAAGCTCCGGTGGGTCGATTATCTCGTTCAACAAAGAAGCCTTTGCCTCTTTTGGTAAAGAGCAAGGCGCAAATGCGCCCGTTTCCGAACAATCCGCCTTTGCCTACACCACTGCGCTGAACTATCTGTTGCGCCGCGAAAATAATCACTGTCTGACCATCGGCGATGCCAGCACGGTCTTTTGGGCGGAAGCGGATAATAATGCGACGGCGCAGGCTGCCGAAGGCTTCTTCGCGCACGTATTCACGCCGCCAGATGACGAACAAGAAAGTGCCAAAATTTTCAACGTATTGGAACAAATCAGCAAAGGTCGCCCGCTACAAGAAATTGCGCCTGAATTATCCCCCAATACCCGTTTTTATATCTTAGGGCTTGCCCCTAATGCCGCGCGGATTTCTGTTCGGTTTTGGCTGGACACCACCTTTGGGCAGCTGGCGGAAAATTTGGCGCAGCATTGGCAAGATTTAGCCCTTGAGCCTTGCGCATGGAAAACGCCACCGTCTATTTGGCGACTCTTATTGCAAACTGCCGTATTGGGCAAAAGTGAAAACATCTCGCCCGTATTAGCTGGTGAAATGACCCGCGCCGTGATTTGCGGCACGCCGTATCCCTTGAGTTTACTGTCGCAACTGATTACCCGAATCCGCGCCGACGGCGACGTGAACGGTCTGCGCGTGGCAATGATGAAAGCCGTATTAGAGCGGCGTTTTAGAAAAGGTTTTATCGAAGAAGGAGTTCCTATGAGTTTGAACAATGAAAGCCCGAATCGCGCCTATCTTTTAGGGCGGCTGTTTGCCGTGTTGGAGCGCATTCAATATCAGGCGTTGGGCGAATTAAACGCCGGCATTGCCGACCGCTATTACGGTTCTGCATCCGCCGTGCCGTTTTCGGTTTTTCCGCGCCTTTTGTCGGGTGCAAAACACCATTTGTCGCGCTTGCGTAAAGACAAAGCCGGCATGGCGGTGAATTTGGATAAAGATTTGGGCGAAATCATTGCCAAACTGCCCGAAACCTTTCCGCGCCATTTGAGCATTGACGAGCAAGGCCGCTTCGCCATCGGCTATTACCATCAAAAACAAAGCTATTTTGCTAAAAAAGAAACCGCTGAAACTATTGAAAACTAAGGAGCCAGAAAATGTCTGCCATTCAAAACCGCTATGAATTTGTTTACTTTTTTGATGTTACCAACGGCAACCCCAACGGCGATCCCGATGCGGGCAATATGCCGCGCCTTGATCCCGAATCCAGCAAAGGTTTAGTAACCGATGTCTGCCTGAAACGCAAAATCCGTAATTTTGTCGAAATCAGCAGCGAAAACGAAGCCGGTTACGAAATCTACGTCAAAGAAAAAAGCGTGTTAAACCTACAAAACAAACGCGCTTATGAAGCGCTTGGCATTGAATCTGAAGCCAAAAAACTGCCCAAAGACGAAGCCAAAGCCCGCGACATCACCGCTTGGATGTGTAAAAACTTCTTTGATATCCGCACCTTTGGCGCCGTGATGACCACCGAAGTCAACAGCGGACAAGTGCGCGGCCCGGTACAACTGGCGTTCGCCCAATCCATCGACCCGATTGTACCGCTGGAAGTTTCCATCACCCGCATGGCGGTAACCAACGAAAAAGACTTGGAAAAAGAACGCACTATGGGGCGCAAATACATCGTCCCTTACGCGCTCTACCGCGTGCACGGCTTTATCTCCGCCAACCTTGCCGCTAAAACCGGTTTTTCAGACGGCGATTTAGCCAAACTCTGGCAAGCCCTGCAACTGATGTTTGAGCACGACCGCTCCGCCGCCCGTGGCGAAATGGCGGCACGCAAACTGATTGTTTTCAAACATGATAGCGCACTCGGCAGCCAGCCTGCACATAAATTGTTTGATGCCGTAAAAGTCGAACGCGTAAACGGCGAATCAGGTACGCCCGCAAGCGGTTTTGGCGATTACAAAATCAGCGTGGTTTCAGACGGCCTCAATGGCGTGAGTGTGGAAGAACT
Organism: Neisseria sp. WLZKY-1; assembly: GCF_046546535.1. Classification (NCBI taxonomy): domain Bacteria; kingdom Pseudomonadati; phylum Pseudomonadota; class Betaproteobacteria; order Neisseriales; family Neisseriaceae; genus Neisseria; species Neisseria sp. WLZKY-1. The sequence goes on along the minus strand of NZ_JBKGTW010000004.1, from coordinate 92,487 downwards.
GCTTTAAAAACACTTAAAAAGATGACCGCACTTTTAACCGAAACCCAAGGGGAAAATCAGGACTCGCGCCTGATTCCCCTTTCCGCCCTGCAACACTACGCCTTCTGCCCGCGTCAATGCGCGTTGATTCACAACGAGCAGGCGTGGGCGGAGAATTATTTGACCGCGCAGGGCAAGGCGCTGCATGAGCGGGTGGATTCGGGCGAGCCGGAAACGCGCAAAGGCGTGCGCTTTGAGCGGACGGTGCATGTGTCGGCAGAGAAACTGGGCATCAGCGGCGTGTTGGATTTGGTGGAAGTGGAAACGAAAACAGGTCGTCTGAAACCCGTGGAATACAAACGTGGCAAGCCCAAACCCGACCCAATGGACGAAATCCAGCTTTGCGCCCAAGGCTTGTGCTTGGAAGAAATGACGGGGCAAACCGTCTCTGAGGGCGCGCTGTGGTATATGCAAACCCGCCACCGCGTTCCCGTCGTGTTTTCAGACGACCTGCGCGCCCAAACACTCTCCACCATCGCCGCCGTGCGTGAACTTCTAAACAGCGGACAAACCCCGCCGCCCGACTACGGTAAACGCTGCAAAGCCTGCTCACTGGTGGAAATTTGCCAGCCGGAGTTGCTGGGGAAACGGGATAGGAGTGTGGGGTATGTGGCGGGGTTGTTTGGGGAATAACAAATTGTGTTTTATATTTTTATTGGATAAGAAAACATGTCGAGAAAATCACACACTATAAAAGAATTGAAAGCTCTTAAATTTTTATTAGATGGACAACTTCGTCGAGCAAAAAAAGTAGATAAAAATGTTTGTATGATTCCAGATCAAGTAGATAAACCAGATTTTGGTTTTGTAATGAAGGGGATAAGAATTGGAATTGAGGTGTGTTCAATTGATAACAGTAAATTACTTGAAAGTAGAAATGTACATAATTCATCTAAACCAAATAATGCCAAAAGAAAAAAAATTAACGCTATTCTAAATGGTAAGCCATATACAAGCGTGAATCAAACAACAAGTATCAAGAGGGATGCTTGGGAAGGAGTTTTATTGAAAAAATTTAATTTGCATGCAGGGTATGAAAATTTTAAAGAGGTATTTCTATTGCTACATACAGAAAGTTATTCAGATGTTTCTTTGTCCGAAGCGACTAGATTTCATCTAAATCATTTTTGTATTGATAAAGGATGTCCATTTGATAAGGTATATTTAGTTGATTTAAAAAATAAAAAATATATTGGGAAGGTTTTTGATAAGAAATCAAATAAGCGACTAACTATTCCTAAAAAGTTAGAAAATTTAGAAAGTGAAACTGAGGTAAGTCAATGGGTCCCGAATGGGCAACCTGTTAATATGTGGAATACATATAAATAAAAATACCAAACCGTAGCCTGTATCCCCACCAACCGTGTACGGTATGCATACACTAGTTTGTGTAGTCGGATACTTGTATCCGACAACTGTTTGATATTTATATGATTTGAAATTGTTGCTGCAATTTTGAAAATGTCGGATTCGAGAATCCGACCTACCGTTTTTCAGGTAGCCCAATCGCCCCAAAAAGTGCGGTCAAAATCCAAGGAGTTTCCCCATGCGCAAACTGCAAAACACGCTCTATATCACCACCCAAGGCAGCTATCTGCATAAGGATCGGGAGACGCTGGTGGTGGAGCAGGAGCGTAAGAAGGTGGCGCAGTTGCCGGTGCATTCCATCGGGCATATTTTCTGTTTTGGGAATGTGTTGGTGTCGCCGTTTTTGCTGGGGTTTTGCGGTGAAAATAATGTGAATTTGGCGTTTTTTACGGAAAACGGACGTTTCTTGGCGCGGCTTCAGGGGCGGCAGAGCGGCAATGTGCTGCTGCGTCGGGCGCAGTATCGGGTGTCGGAGCAAAATCCCGTGCCGATTGCGAGCAATATCATTGCGGCGAAGATTCAAGCGAGTAAGCGGGTGCTTCAGCGGCAGATTCGCAATTACGGCGAGAATGCGGCGATTCAAAGTGCGGTCGATTCTTTGAATATTTCGCTGCGGCAGTTGAAGGGCGCGGCGGAGCTGGACGTGGTGCGCGGCATTGAGGGCGACGCGGCGGCGCGTTATTTCGGCGTATTCGGACAGCTTTTGAGCGAAAAAAGCGGCTTTGTTTTTGACGGGCGCAACCGCCGTCCGCCCAGAGACGGGGTGAATGCGCTGTTATCGTTTGTATACAGCATCTTGGGCAAGGACATCAGCGGTGCGCTGCAAGGTGTGGGGCTGGATCCGCAGGTGGGCTTTTTGCACGCAGACCGGCCGGGGCGCGACAGTTTGGCGCAAGATATTTTGGAAGAATTCCGCGCATGGTGGGCAGACAGGTTGGTGCTGTCGCTGATTAACCGCGGGCAAATCAAACCGCAGGATTTTGTTACCGAAGCAAGCGGCGCGGTTAGCCTGAAAGCGGAGGCGCGTAAGCTGTTGTTCCAAGCTTTGCAGGCGAAAAAGCAGGAGAAAATCGTGCATCCGTTTTTGGGTGAGGAAGTGGAAATCGGGCTGCTGCCGTATATTCAGGCGATGCTGTTGGCGCGGCATTTGCGCGGGGATTTGGCAGAATATCCGCCGTTTTTGATGAGATAGGCCTGGCAGGTCGTCTGAAAACAGGCTGGACGTTTTCAGACGACCTCTAAAGCAGCCTGCACATGGGAATACAAAATGCTGATGCTGATTACTTACGATATTTCGCTGGAAGACGCGGAAGGACAGGCAAGGCTGCGGCGCGTGGCGAAATTGTGTCTGGACTACGGCGTGCGCGTGCAGTATTCGGTATTCGAATGCGACATCGCGCCCGACCAGTGGGTTGTTTTAAAAGATAAACTTTTGAAAACCTACAACCCCGAAACCGACAGCCTGCGCTTTTACCATCTGGGCAGCAAATGGCGGCGCAAAGTGGAACACCACGGCGCAAAACCGGCGGTGGATGTGTTTAAGGATACGTTGATTGTGTGAATCGCCAACCTACGGTTCTCATGAAAATGCTGCAAGGTTGGCGAACTGGGATTGTTCTTTAACAATCAGGATATTGTGAATGCGGGTGTAACGGAAAAGGCTGTGTTATACTCGCGTTCGCGCTTTTCTTGGGAGCTTAGCGAAATCGGGGCTGCGAAACCTGACGGAGCAAGGCTTTTAAGAGAGGCTCCAGCCGCCTTCGGGCGGCTGTGTGTTGAAACAGGCGGGCCGTGAAGGTTTTGAACGTCTCGCTGCCCAGCCGCCTTCGGGCGGCTGTGTGTTGAAACAGGCGGGCCGTGAAGGTTTTGAACGTCTCGCTGCGCCAGCCGCCTTCGGGCGGCTGTGTGTTGAAACCCCGAGAAAGAAATCAACCAATATTTTCCCAAAACCCAGCCGCCTTCGGGCGGCTGTGTGTTGAAACAGAAATTGAATCTCAACTTGAAGAGCTAGGTTACCCAGCCGCCTTCGGGCGGCTGTGTGTTGAAACGTAATCGGCGTTGCCCCCTTCGGCGCACATGAGGCCAGCCGCCTTCGGGCGGCTGTGTGTTGAAACGAGCTTGCGGCGGATGCCCAAGGACGTGCCGCTGAACCAGCCGCCTTCGGGCGGCTGTGTGTTGAAACTGCCGTTTGTCGGCGGTAGGGATTATAGAGGCCGTCCCAGCCGCCTTCGGGCGGCTGTGTGTTGAAACGCGGTTTGGGCTGCGCCGCGATGACCCCACCCAGCCAGCCGCCTTCGGGCGGCTGTGTGTTGAAACTTTAACAATTTATGCGTGCGTATAAAAAGTAAGGACTTGTCCCAGATAGCCCGGAAAATTCCACTCAAGGTTTCAGACGGCCTTTTTCGTTACCGTGCCGTTTCCCGTTTTTCCGCCGCGTCCAGCAGCACGAACACCAGCGAGGCCAGCAGCATCAGCGCGGCGGTGAGCACGGCGGCGCGGTCGTGGTTGTCGGCGCCCGCCGCGCCGAGGTATTGGTAGACCAATGTCGTCAGCGTCAGCCATTCGGGGCGCGACAGAAACAGCGTGGCGGCAAACTCGCCGATGCAGGTGGCGGCGGCCAGCGTCAGACCGCGGCGCAGGGCGGGCAGCAGCAGCGGCACGGTAACGAAAAAGGCCGTCTGAAAACGGCTTGCGCCCATGCTGCGGGCGGCGGCGGCGTATTGCGGCGGCAGCGCGTCCCAAGCCGCCAGCAGGTCTTTGGTGACAAAGGGATAGGCCAAGAGCGCATAGGCGGTAATCAGCAGCGGCAGCGACGCCGTCCATTCGGGATAAAGCAGCAGCATGCCGAAGGCCACGCACACGGGTGACACCATAAACGGCAGAAAGGTGATGCCGCGTATCCACGGCAGCCGCCGCGCCAACGCCGCATGGCTCGCGCCCAAAAGCAGCGCCGCCGCCGTGGCCGCCGCCGTAAAGCGCAGCGTGTTCCAGGCCGCCAGCCGCGTGTCCTCCGCCCACAGCACCTGCCACGACTCCCCCGAGCGCGCGGCCTGCGCGGCCACCGCTGCCAGCGGCAGCACGCAGAAAAACGCCAGCACGGCCAGCGAAAAAAACAGCATGGCGCGGCGGGCGGTGCTGTCCACGGCGGCCAAAGGCTGCGGCGCGACCTGCCGTCCCGCTGCCGAAGCTCGGCCGAAATAAGCATAGGCCGCGCCCGCCAGCGCGGTAACGCCCAGCACCAGCCACACCAGAACGCCCGCCTGCGCGATGTCGAGTTCCACGGTCACCAGCCGGTAGATTTCCACTTCCGCCGTGGCGTAGTCCGTGCCGCCGAGCAGCAGGGCGAGGCCGAAACCGGAAAAGCAGTAGAGGAAAACCAGGCACGCGCCGCCCGCCAGCCACGGCAGCAGCACGGGACATTCCACCCGCCAAAAGCGCCGCCACGCGTCCGCGCCCAAGGTGCGTGCCGCCGCCAGCCGCGCCGCAGGCACGGCGCGCAAGCCCTGATAGGCCGCGCGCACCAGCACGGGCAGATTGAAAAACACGTTGCCGTAAACCAAAAGATAGGGCGTGTCCTGCCAGCCCGGCCACAGCAGGCCGCGCGCGCCGAAGAGCGAGAGCACGCCGATGCCCGCCACCAGCGTCGGCATCACGAAGGGCAGCATCAGCAGCCGCAGCACCCACGATCGGCCGCGAAAATCCAGCCGCGCCAGCGTCCATGCCACGGGCACGCCCAAGAGCACGGTGAGCACGCAGGTGATGCCCGCCTGCGCCGCCGTCCAGGCGATGCGGCGGCGGATGTAGTCGTCGCCCAGCACCTCCGCCCAGGCCAAATCCCCGCCGTAAGCGGCCAGCGCCCACAGCGGCGCGGCAACGGTGAGTACGAGGAAGCCGACGGGGATCAGGGCGAGCAGGAGGGTGGAGGTAAGGCGGCGCATGGCAGGATTCCGAAATCTGCCGCGGGCGGCGGCGAGACGGGTAAAAAATAAGATGCGGCGGGGCGGTTGTTTTGTTCGAGGCCGTCTGAAAGCGGGTTTTACTTTGTTCAAACTCTGTTTTCAGACGGCCTCTTTGTATGTTTGGAGGCCGTCTGAAAGGCCGTCTGAAACCTTGTCGGCTTCGTCGAAAAAAACGATTTTCGCCGTATCGGCACGCACGCGGATTTCGGCGGCGGCAAAGCCGTCGGCCACGGGCATTTCCAGTATGCCGTATTGCGGGTGGACGATTTCGGCGCGGGTCTGCCCGGGCAGGCGGTACACGGCCCGCACGGCGCAGGGCGTGCCGTTTGCATCGGCCGACAGGGCGGAGGGCGGCAGGTAAAAACGTTCGGTCACGTTGCGGCAGCCCAAGAGGCGGGCGGCGGCGGCGTTGGCGGGGCGCGCGGCCAGTTCGGACGAAACACCCTGTTGAATAATGCGACCGTCGGCCATCAGCGCGGTTTCGTCGGCCATCAGGAAGGCTTCTTCGGGGTCGTGGGTGACGAGGACGGCGGGGATGGCGAGGCGGCGGATGTGTTCCAGCGTCAGATCGCGCAGGCTGCGGCGCAGGCCAGTGTCGAGGCTGGAAAAGGGTTCGTCCAAGAGCAGCACTTTTGGTTCGGCGGCGAGGGCGCGGGCCAGGGCGACGCGCTGCTGTTCGCCGCCGGAGAGGGTGTGCGGTTTGCGGCTGCCTTCGCCCGCGAGGCCGACGCGTGCCAGCATGTCGTCGGCCGCCGCTTCGGCCTGCTTTTTCGCGACGCCGCGCATGCGCAGGCCGAAGGCGGCGTTCTGCCGCAGGTTGAGGTGGGGGAACAGGGCGTAGTCTTGGAACATCAGCGAGACGCGGCGTTTTTCAGACGGCCTTTCGGTGACGTTTTCGCCGTTTATCCACACTTCGCCGCCGTCGGGGACGGCGAGACCGGCGGCGATGTTGAGCAGGGTGGATTTGCCGCAGCCGGAGCGGCCGAGGACGGCGAGCAGGCGGCCTTTGCCGACGGTGAGGGAAACACCGTCGGCGACGGTTTTGCCGCCGTAGCGTTTGACGATGTGTTTGAGTTCGAGCATTTTCAGACGGCCTATTTGTCGAGCACGCTCAGGCCGGGCAGGGTGGCAAAGCCCTGGTCGCGCACGATTTGGCAGAAGTCGGCCAGATAGCTGCTGCCTTCGTCTTCGCCGCGCATGGCGGCATACAGTTCGCTTTGCAGGCCGCCGTCGGTGATTTGGCGGGAAACGACGTAGCCCTTTTCCAGATAGGGCATCACCGTCCAATACGGCAGGGCGGCGATGCCGCGCCTGCTGGCGACGAGCTGGACGATGGCGATGGTCAGCTCGCTGTGGCGGCGCGGCGGGTTGATGTCGCGCGGCAGCAGCACTTTGCGCAGCAAATCCAGCATATCGTCGGGCACGGGATAGGTAATCAGCGTTTCGGACGCGAAATCTTCCGCCTGCCAAACGTCTTTCGCCGCCAGCGGATGGTCGGGGGCGCAGATGCCGACCATGCCGTAGGCAAACAGCGGCCGGTAGGCGATGCCCGCCTGCGGCACGGCTTCGGACACAATGGCCAAATCGGCGCGGTGGTTGAGCAGCAGGCCGACGGGATCAGCCTGGAAACCCGACACAATGTCCAATTCCACCTGCGGCCACAGCGGGCGGAACTCGCCCATCGCCGGCATCAGCCAGTCGAAACAGGTGTGGCATTCCACCGCCAGCCGCAACTCGCCCGCCTCGCCCTCGATAATCTGCGCCATATCGCGCTCGGCGGCGGCCACCTTAGGCATCAGCTCGCGCGCCAGTTTCAGCAGCCGCGCCCCCGCAGGCGTGAAGCGCAGCGGGTTGGACTTGCGCTCGAACAGCGGCGTTTCGTAATAGTTTTCCAGCGTGCGGATTTGGTGCGACAGGGCAGACTGCGTCAGGAAAACGCGCTGCGCCGCCAGCGACACGCTGCCGGTTTCTTCCAGCGCGAGCAGGGTTTTGAGGTGGCGCAGTTCGATGATGGATTCCATAAAACGGCCTTTCACGTCGGCGGTTGCGAAGGCGCGATATTAAAATAATTCATGCAGAAGGGGCAAACACGGCGTTCAGACGGCCTTCAAGCCCGCGCAAAGGCCGTCTGAAAGCCGCGCCGTGCAAACGTTCGGACGGGCTGTCGTTTACAATACAGGCCGTCTGAAAACCATATGTATAAGGAGACACGCCATGCACGCCGCGTACCGCCTGCCCGAAAACTTCCCCCTCGCCGCCGCCGCGCGGCGCTTTCCCGCCCTGTCTGCCCCGCGTCCCGCCGATAGCCACAAAGGCACGTTCGGCACGCTGGCCGTGTTCGGCGGCGCGGCGGGCATGAGCGGTGCCGTGGTGCTGGCCGCCTCCGCCGCCCTGCTCGCAGGCTGCGGCAAAGTGTGGGCGGGCTTCAACCAGCCCGCCCTGCCCGTGCCCTTTATCGCCGCCTTTCCCGAAATCATGCTCGACACCGCCGACGGCCTGGCGCTGCGGCACGACCTGTCCGCACGCGCCGCAGGCTGCGGCTTGGGCACAAACGAAGCCGCGCGTAAACTGCTGGCCGGGCTGTTTCAGACGGCCTCCGACACCCCGCTGCTACTCGATGCCGACGCCCTCAACCTCTTGGCGCAACACAGGGATTTGGCCGACGCGGCCGCGCGTTACCCCCGATTGCTGATTACGCCCCACCCCGCCGAAGCCGCGCGGCTGCTCGGCTGCACCACCGCCGAAATCCAAGCCGACAGAAAAACGGCCGTACGCGAACTGGCGCGGCGTTTCGCCGCCACGGCCGTCTTAAAAGGACACCGCACGCTGGTGTGCGGCGCAGACGGCGCGTTTTACGAAAACGACAGCGGCAACGCGGGCTTGGCCACGGCAGGCAGCGGCGACGTCCTCTCCGGCGTCATCGGCAGCCTGCTGGCACAAAATGTCAGCGCATTCGAAGCGGCCTGCGCGGGCGTGTGGCTGCACGGCGCGGCGGCGGAAGTGCTCAAAGCATCGGGCATCGGCGAAAGCGGCCTGACCGCAGGCGAAATCGCCCCCGCCGCCCGCTGGCTGCGCAATCGGATGATTGAGAACGAGTCAGAATAAGCGTTTGATAAAAATCAAATTTGGCGGTAATTGTTTTCATATTATGCCGAAGTTATCTTTTCTTTACACAAAACACCCTATAATACCGCTTTCATTAACACACTTACGGGAAAATAAAAATGTCTGAACCCTTTTTGCATTGGACTTCCGATTTGGACACGGGCATTGAGCAGGTTGACGAACAGCACAAAATCTTGGTGCAGTACATCAACGAAATGCACGATGCACACACCGCCAACGACCGCAACGGCGTCGGCAAAGCCCTCGACAACCTCTTGGGCTACACCGTCCAACACTTCTCCGACGAAGAAGACCTGCTGAAAATGGCCGAATATCCGCTGGTAGACGCACACCACCGCGTGCATCAAAACTTCGTCGACAAAGTGCAAATGTACAAAGGCCGCTTCGACAACGGCGACGACGTCAGCCAGGAGCTGCTCGACATTCTGGAAACCTGGCTCTTCATGCACATCCGCCGCAACGACCACGGCTATGTGCGCCATGTGAAAGAAAAACTGGGTCTGTAAACCGCCTGCCATAAGATGCAAAAAGGCCGTCTGAAAATCGTTTCAGACGGCCTTTCGCTTATTCTTCCCGCTTACTCTTCGGGCAGTGCGGCCGAGCCCATGCGGCGCAGGATGATGTTGGTTTTGTTGCGCAGGCGTTTGCTTTGCGGGTGGTCGGCGTAATACAGCGGGGCGGGGACACGGGCGGCGAGGGCGGCGGCCTGCTGTTTGCTGAGATTGGCGGCGGGTTTGCCGTAGAACTTCTGCGCGGCGGCTTCCGCGCCGTAGACGCCGTAGTCCCATTCGATGATGTTGAGGTAGAGCTCGAAGATGCGATCTTTGTCGGTGGTGGCTTCGAGCATGGCGGTGATGGCGGCTTCTTCGCCTTTGCGGATGTAGCTCTGCCATTCGCTCAAAAACAGGTTTTTCGCCAGCTGCTGGCTGATGGTGGAGCCGCCGCCTTTGATTTTGCCGCTTTTTTCGTTGCGGTTGATGGCGTTGCGGATGCCGTTCCAGTCGAAGCCGCTGTGTTCGGCGAAGGCGGCGTCTTCGGAGGCGATGAGGGCTTTTTTCAGGTTGGCGGAGATGTCGGGGTAGGCGCGCCAGCGGTAGTCAAGGGGGATGTCGCGCCCTTCGCGGCGAAACTCGGCCATGCGGGCGGTCATGAAGGCGCTGTGGTGCGGGGCGACGGCGCGGAAGGTGAGGATGCTGCCGTAGACGTAGGCGTTAAACAGGATAAAGAGGGCAAAGGGCAGGGCAAGTATCCATTTGAGCATTTCAGACGGCCTTTCGCAATGCGGTGATAACGGGGGCGGTGTCGGGGGCGAAGCCGCGCCACAGGCGGTAGGATTCGGCGGCTTGGCAGACGAGCATGCCGAGGCCGTCGGCGGTTTGTGCCGCGCCGCCGTTTGCTGCGGCCGTCTGAAAGGCGGTGGCGCTGTCGGCGTAGGCCATGTCGTAGGCGAGGGCGCAGTTTTGGAAGGCGGCGGCGGGGATGTCGGGAGTTTGGCCGGAGAGGCTGCCCGATGTGCCGTTGACGATGATGTCGAAGCCGCTTTTCAGACGGCCTGTTTCCACGGCAGCGATGCCGAACTGCCGCGCGAGGGCTTCGGCTTTGGCGTGGGTGCGGTTGGCAATAATAAGCTCTGCGGGGTTTTCGGCCAGCAGGGGTTGCAAGACGCCGCGCACGGCGCCGCCCACGCCGAGGAGGAGGATGCGTTTGCCAGAAAGGGAAATGCCGAGGTTGCGCGTGATGTCGCAGACGAGGCCGAGGCCGTCGGTGTTGTCGGCGCGGATAAGGCCGTCTGAAAGGGGGATGAGGGTGTTGGCCGCGCCTGCGGCGGCGGCGCGTTCGGAGCATTCGTGCGCCAGTTCGGCGGCCTGGGTTTTGAAGGGCAGGGTGACGTTCGCGCCCGCGCCGCCTGCGGCGAAAAACGCGGCGATGTCGCGGGCGAAGGTTTCCGGCTGCGACAGGCGGCGCTCGTAAGCGATTTGCACGCCTTCCTGCGCGGCGAACATTTGGTGGATGGGCGGCGATTTGCTGTGGGCTACCGGGTTGCCGAACACGGCGTAGAGCGGGGTTTGCGTCATGGGTTTTCCTTTGCAGAAACGGCCTTTTCAGACGGCCTGATTGTTGCGGTAAATCTTTTTGTCCACCAGATACACCAGCAGCAGCACCGGCAGGCCGAGCAGGGCGGTGAAGAGGAAGAAGCCGGGGTAGCCGATGTTTTCCACCATCGTGCCCGAGTAGCCGCCCAGCGTTTTCGGCAGCAGGGTCATCAGCGAACTCAAAATGGCGTATTGCACGGCGGTGAAGCGGATATTGGTGAGCACCGACAAAAAGGCGACGAACACCGCGCCCGCCAGCCCCGAGGCAAGATTGTCGCTGCCGACGGCCAGATACATCAGCGTCAGATCGCGGCCTTGGTAGGCCAGGGCGACAAAGAGCAGGTTGGTGGCCGCCGCCAGCACCGCGCCCAGCATCATCATTTTCATCAGCGAATAACGCTGCGACAGCGCACCGCCGACAAAACCGCCCGCAATCGCCATCAGCACGCCGAAGGTCTTCACCGCCCAGGCGATTTCCTCTTTGCTGAAGCCCAAGTCCTGATAGAAAACATTGGAAATCACGCCCGCCACGATGTCGGAAATGCGGTAGAGGCCGATTAAGGCCAGAAGCAGCAGGGCTGAGCGGCCGTAGCGGCGGAAAAAATCGGTTACGGGCGACACCCAGGTTTGCACGGCCAAGGCGGCGGGCGCCACCTTCGCCGCCACCAGCAGCGCACCCGCCGCGCCCGCCGCCGCCAGCGCCGAGGCCAGGCGCAGCGTTTCCCAGCCCAGTTTGGCCAGCGCGCCGCCGCCCTCGGGCAGCAGGCTGCCGACCCAAACAAAGGCGGCGACAAAGGCCGACACTGCGCCCAAAAACAGCAGCACCAGCCGCAGATGGTCGAGCGGAGGGCAAGGCGTTTGCGCGGCAGCAGCCGCTTCCGGCTCGCGCATCAGCAGCGTCGTCAGCACGCCCGCCGCCATCAGTGCCGCCATCGCCAGATAAGTCTGCCGCCACGCTTCGTAAGAATAATGATCCGCCGCCGAGCCGAGTTTGGCCGCCAGAAACAGCGCGCCCGCCCCCGACAGCACCATGCCGACGCGGTAGCCCGCGCTGTATGTGGCCGACATCACCGACTGCATCGCCGCATCGCCCGCCGCCGCCTCGATGCGGTAGGCGTCGATAACGATGTCCTGCGTTGCCGAAGAAAAACCCAGCAGCACCGCCGCCGCCGCCATCAGCCGCAAAGCCTGCGGATCGACGGGGTTGACTAGCGCCATCGCCGCCGCCGCCGACACCACGCCCGCCTGCGCCAGCAAAAGCCAGGAGCGCCGCCGTCCGAGCAGGCGGCCGAACAGGGGCAGCGGCAGGGAATTGACCAGCGGCGCCCAGACGAATTTGAAGGAATAGGCCAGTGCCGCCCAGCTGAACATCGTCACCGTATCCCGCGCCACGCCCGCTTCGCGCAGCCACAGCGACAGGCTGGAAAAAATCAGCAAAATGGGCATGCCGGCGGAAATGCCGAGGAAAAACAGGATAATGGCGCGGGAATCGGCGTAGGCGGCAAGGGCGGAACGCCGGCGGGAAGAAGGTTGGTTCATAAGGGATGCGGGTGCGGGCAAAGGCGGCATTGTAGCAAAAAGGCCGTCTGAAAGTTTTCAGACGGCCTTTGCGCTCGGCGGACACCGGATTCCCAAATATTCCGTTGTAAAATGCACGCCCCGAAAGCAATCAACAATTAATAAGGAAAACATCATGCACGACACAGAAAACTATTACGGCTACGGCGGCTACGGCGGCTACGGCAGCGACTACGATAACGGCACGCCCTATCTGCTCGATGCCCCTTCGTGGCGGCCGATAGGCGACATTGCAGTATGGCTCAAACATACGCTGCTGCTGGTCGGCGGTAGGCTGCCCCAGTGGATTTTGGCGATACTGCTGATGCTGGTCAGCATTGTGGTCATGGCATGGGGATCGTTTTTTGCGATGGCCGCGCTGGATATACAAACGGCAGCAGCGCAGCATAAATGGTGGGCTTATGTGCTGTCGTTTGCGGTTCTTTTATTTGTACAGATGCTGCCCCTGCTTTTTGCCGCCGGATTCGTCTCGATAGCGGCGGGGGTGTCGGAAGAGCGATCGTTTGTCTTCGGCCGCCTGTTCAGCGGCTTTGGCGAACGGAAATGGGTATTGGTGAGGCTGTATCTGTTTTGGTTCTTGGCAGCGACGGCCTGTTTGATGGCAGTGGCAAATCTGAAAAATCCCGGCGAGAGCAGGATTTTTTGGGCGCTTGGCGGCATCTTCCCCCTGTTTTTCCTGTGCAACTGGATGTCGCTGCCGCTGATTATGCTGCAAGGAGTGCCTGCTGCCAAAGCCATGTGGATGAGCCTGACAGGCAGCCTGAAAAATATTGTCCAGCTTAGCGTCTTTCTATTGATAACGCTCGTGCTGGGATATGGCGCAGTGACATTGTTGTTGTTCAAAACCGCCAAAATGACAGTCGAACACAACAACCTGATATTTGCGGTCAGCCTGTTGCTGTTTTATGCAGTCGTGTTTCCGCTGCTTCCCGTTATCAGCTACGTCTCCTACCGCAACATCTGGACGACCAGCCCGCTGAAATAAGCATCCCGCAGCGAAAGGCCGTCTGAAAACCGCGTTTGCGGCTTTCAGACGGCCTCCTTGTTATAATCCGCCGCAAGCCAACCCACGAAAGCCCAGCCATGCAATTCTCCCGATTCGGCCAAAAATTCACCCGCCAAAGCGGCATCCTGCAACTGATGGACGACCTCGGCCGCGCCCTGTCCGAAGGCAAACCCGTCAACATGCTCGGCGGCGGCAACCCCGCCCACATTCCCGCCGTGCAGCAGGCCTTTGCCGACACCCTGCGCCAAATCGCCGACAACGGCGCCGCCATCGAAAGCCTGGCCAACTACTCCACCCCCCAGGGCGACGCCCGCCTGATCGCCGCCCTGGCCGCCTACTTCCGCCGCCAATACGGCTGGGACATCGGCGAAGAAAACATCGCCCTGACCAACGGCTCGCAAAACGCCTTCTTCTATCTATTCAACCTGTTCGGCGGCCAATTTGACGATAACAGCGACAAATCCATCCTCCTGCCCTTCGCCCCCGAATACATCGGCTACGCCGACGCCCACATCGACGCCCCCCGCTTCATCGCCGTCCCCCCGCAAATCGAACGCACCGAATACCAAGGCCAAGACGGCTTCTTCAAATACCGCGTCGACTTCCCCGCCCTCGAAAACCTGCCCGAGCTGCAAAACGGCCAAATCGGCGCCATCTGCTGCTCCCGCCCCACTAACCCCAGCGGCAACGTCCTCACCGACAGCGAAATGGCACGCCTCGACGAGCTCGCCCGCGCCCACCACATCCCCCTTATCATCGACAACGCCTACGGCCTGCCCTTCCCCGACATCATCCACGTCCCCGCCCGTCTTGACTGGCACGACAACATCATCCTCTGCTTCAGCCTGTCCAAAACCGGCCTGCCCGGCGTGCGCACCGGCATCGTCGTCGCCGCGCTCGAAGTCATCCGTGCCATTAGCAGCCTGAACGCCATCACCAACCTCGCCCCCACCCGCTTCGGCGCTGCCATCGCCGCCCCCTTAATCGAAAGCGGCAAACTGCAACAACTCTCCGCCGACGAAATCCAACCCTTCTACCAAAAACAGGCCGATCTTGCCGTTTCCATCCTTAAAAAACACTTTTCAGGCAGCCTGAAAGAGCGCCTGCTTATCCACCAACCCGAAGGCGCCATCTTCCTCTGGCTCAACTTCCCCGGCCTGCCCGTCCCCGCGCAAACCCTCTACCAGCGCCTCAAAGCACGTGGCACCCTTATCATCCCCGGCGAGCCCTTCTTTATCGGCTTCGATACTGCAAACTACCCCCACGCCCGCGAATGCATCCGCATCAGCATCGCCCAAAGCGAAGAGACGCTGGAACAAGGTATCGCCGCCATCGCCGACGAAGTGCAACGCGCGTTCGCCGAAGCCTAAACCACTCAGAGGCCGTCTGAAAACCCGTCAAACCGGTTTTCAAACGGCCTCCCACCCAACCGAAAGGACAGCACCATGAACTTCCAAAACCTGCTTAACCAAGTACTCGACGGCGTACAAAAAACCGCCGGCGACAAAAACCTGCTCGGCAAAATCGGCGGCGGCGCGGCCGCAGTCGGCCTCGCCTCCATGCTGCTGGGTAAAAAAACCCGCAAAAACCTGCTGAAAACCGGCTCGTCCGCCGCCCTCGGCGCACTGGCCTACCACGCCTACCAAAGCTGGCAGCAAAGCCGCAACACCGAAGCCCCGCCCGCGCAAAACGCCTTCGCGCCGCAGGGCACGCAAAGCGAAGACAGCGGCCGCCTCATCCTCAAAACCATGATTGCCGCCGCCGCGGCCGACGGCAGCATAGACGAAACCGAACGCAGCCTGATCGAACAGGAAAGCGGCGGCAGCGAAGAGAGCCAATGGCTGCTGGCCGAAACCCGCAACCCCGCCGTCCCCGCCGAACTGGCCGCCCTGGCAGGCGGCGACACCGCCGCCGCAGCCGAAGCCTACCTTGCCGCCCGCATGGTGTGCGGCGAACTCTCGCGCAAAGAAATCGTCTTCCTCTCGCAACTGGCCGACGCCTTCCGCCTCGACCCGCAACTGGTCGAACAGCTCGAAAGACAGGCCGGGTTTTAAACCAATCGAAACAAAAGGCCGTCTGAAAACGTCTGCCCCTTTCGGGATGCGACGTTTTCAGACGGCCTTTTACCGTTTGCCGCCAAGCAGATGCGGCAACGCATTCAGACGGCCTGCGCCGCCGCGTCCGCCCAAACACAGCAGCGGAAAAATTCAGGCCGTCTGAAACAAGGGCGCGGCACGCGCGCAGCTTTCAGACGGCCTGACGGATTACGGCTTCGCATAAGTCGTTTTCAGACGGCCTTTGTGCACCCGTCCACCCATTCGCGCTGCGGATACTCCCAATCGTCGCTTTTCAGCACGAAGCCTTGGATTTCGTCGGGATAACGGCGGACGGTTTCGGCCAGCACGGCGCGGTAGAAACGCAGGGAGAAAACGGTTGCCGCCGACCCCTCGGGCATAAAGCCGACTGCCTGCCACAGACTGCCGTCTGAAACCATCTGCCAGTCCCTGTATTGCAGGGTAACGCTGCCGCGCCCGTTTAACCTGCCTTCGGCGAGATACCAAGCATACACGCCCGCAGGCTCGCTGCTGCCCGGCGGTTCGCCGTCGGCTTCGCCGGTTTCATAGGCATCGGCGTAATCCCACACTTCGCCGCCGTTTTGGTAAGCAAGCAGTCCTTGCGGATCGTCTGCCGCCGCGCCCGCGCCGAATGCGAAGGACGCGCCTTCCCCAAAGCCGCGCACATAAAGCCAACCGAAGGATTGGGGCGCACCGTGCGTGCGTTTGTAGGCGCGGATGCGGAAGACCAGTTGCTCGATAATGGGTTCGACCTCTGCGGGGCTGTCCAAATCAATGACGCTGCCGACAGGCGCAGGTTTTTGCGCGGCGCGGCGGGCGGCAAGCAGGTTTTTCCGGTAGTCCGTATCGCGGGCGTCTTAGTCTTAGTCTTCGTCTTCGCCGTCATACCCGCCGTTTTGCGCCCAAGCAAGAAATTCGTCCGCCACACCCGGCGGGTTGGCGCGTTTTGTCCAGCCGTTGGGCAAATCATAATATTCAAGCTCATGCACCAGCACGGGAATATTGCGGCCGAAGGTGTCGGCAACGGCATTTTCGGCGAACAGTTTTTGCACGGCGGCAATCACGGCTTCGACAAATTCGGCGCGAAAGGTATCGCCTTTGGCGGATACGGTTGCAAAGGCTTCGTCATCGTCGTCCTCAAAAGCGGCTTGGTTTTCTTCTTCGCCGTAGTAGTGCGGCGAGGCGGCAAACCATGCGGCAAGGTCGGCATCGTTTTCCCCGCCGATGATACGCCAAGCCGGAGCGTCTTCCTGCAACCAGTAGGCGTAGTTCCAGCGTGCTTCGGCGGGCGACGAGGCTTGCGCGGCCTGTTCGCGGCAGCGGCTTTCGGTGTTGTAACTGAAGCCGACGCAGGGGTAGCGGTCGTCGTCGTCTTCACAGTGGAAATAAAGGGAAACGGCGTAAATGCCGCCGCGCAGTTGTGTGGGGATATCGGCCAGCGCCTGCCGCAAAAGGTTGTGCAGGCGGGCAGTGTAGCGGGTTTGGTCGGTCATGTTTTTCCTGACGGTGGTGGTTTTCACTTCGTTGAAGCTCCGCTTTCAGACGGCCTGCCATGAGGACGGGAAGGCCGTCTGAAAAGGTTTGCGCTTTATGGCAACCACGCTTTCAGACGGCCTTTGTCTCTACCAAAAAGCGCAGGGCGGCTTCGTAGCCGTAAACGCCCAGTCCGGCAATCACGCCGATGGCGATGTCGGACAGATAAGAGTGATGGCGGAAGGCTTCGCGTTTGTACACATTGGAAATATGCACTTCAACAAAGGGCAGCGCGGTACCGGCCAGTGCGTCGCGCAGGGCGACGCTGGTGTGGGTGTAGGCACCGGCATTGATGATGGCGGCGGCCGCGCCTTCTTCGCGCGCGCGGTGGATGCGGCCGACCAGCTCGCCTTCGCTGTTGCTCTGATAACAGGCAACGGCCACGCCGAGCTGTGCGCCGAGTGCGGCGATGTGTTTTTCGATATCGGCCAGCGTTGTGCTGCCGTATATCTGCGGCTCGCGCGTGCCGAGCAGGTTGAGATTGGGGCCGTTGAGCAGGAGGACGGTTTTCATGGTGCTTTTCCTTCGGGAACAATGGATTTTCAGACGGCCTGCGGCCGCGCTCAGGCACTTTGGCCGACGGGGCGGGGGCGGCCGTTTTCGTCGATGGCGACGTAGGTGAACAGGGCTTCGGTTACCAGCCGCTGTTCGTCGAAATCGGCGAAGGATGCGGAGTGCACCCACACTTCGATGTGTATCTGCATCGAGGTGTTGCCCGTTTTCACCAGCGTGCCGTAGCAGCCGACGATGTCGCCGACGGCGACGGGACGGTGGAAGACGATTTTGTCGGCGGCTACGGTGACGATGCGACCGCGGGCGGTTTCGCAGGCGAGGATGCCGCCGGCGATGTCCATCTGCGACATCAGCCAGCCGCCGAAAATGTCACCGTTGGGGTTGGTGTCGGCGGGGCGGGTCATGGTGCGCAGCAGCAGGCTGCCCTGCGGTTCGGTGCGGGTTGGTGCGTCTTGCTTGTTCATGTGTTTACTCCTGTCGTGCGGTTTCGATTTCTTTGAGGCCGTCTGAAAGCCATTCTTTCATGGCAGGCAGCGCCAACAGGCGTTGTGCATACGCCTTCGCCGCGCCGCTGAGGGCGTCTTCCAGTCCGTGGTTGGCCAGACGCAGCGCCACGGGCGCGTAAAAGGCGTCAACCGCGCCGAAGTGTTCTGCGGCGAGAAAATCTCCGCCGAAACGGCCGAGGCCTTCGTTCCACAATGCGCCGATGCGCTCGAGGTTGCGGCGCAGGCCGGGCGTGAGGGCGGGGGTGTCGGCGCGCAGCAGGGTGAAGTTGCAGACGCTGCGCATCACGGCGAAGCCGCTGTGCATTTCCGCTGCGGCGGAGCGCGCCCAGGCGCGGGCTTCGGCGTCCTGCGGCCAGATGTGCAGATGGCGCTCGGCCAGATACTCGGCGATGGCGAGGCTGTCCCACACCACCGTGCCGCCGTCGTGCAGCGCGGGCACTTGCGAAGTGGGTGAAAACGGCCGCCACTGCGCCCGCTGCGCGTCTTTGTCGTCGATAAAATGGTGCAGCGCTTCCTCAAAGGGGATGCCGCAGGCCTTCATCAGCAGCCAGGGACGCAGCGACCATGACGAGATGTGTTTGCTGCCGATATGCAGTCGGTACATATTTCTTCCTTCCGTTTTTCTTGTGGACATAAGGCCGTCTGAAACACAGACGGCCGCGCCATTTTAGCCCGAACGGCAGGCGGCGCGAAACGGGCGGTGCGTTTGGATTTTGTCGAAACCCGGCTTTGAAACGCCGCTTTCAGACGGCCGCGCAAACGTCAGGCCGTCTGAAAGCGAAATTCCGACGGCGTGAGGCTTTCAGACGGCCTCACGCCGTTTTTGTTACACTAGGGGTTGTTTTCCCCCGATAGAAAAACGATGCTGACCTACACCCCGCCCGAGATGCGCGCCGCGCCGCCGACGCATGAAAAACCGTGGATTCTGCTGCTTTTGGTCTTCGCCTGGCTGTGGCCGGGCGTGTTTTCGCACGACCTGTGGAAACCCGACGAAATTGCGGCCAACGAAGCGGTGAAACACGCGCTTTCGGGCGGCGGCTGGTGGCTGGCGCGGGGTTTGGACGGCGCACCCGAGGCCGGTCTGCCCTTTGTTTACGTCTGGCTGGCGGCGCAATGCCGCACGCTGTTCTCGCCGTGGCTTGCCGACGCCTATTCGGCGATGCGGCTGGCGGGCGTGTTTTTCACCGTGATTGGGCTGAGCGGCTGCGGCATGGCGGGCTTCCATCTGGCGGGGCGGCATCAGGGGCGCAGCGTGGTGCTAATTTTGATCGGCTGCGCCGGGCTGATTACCAACGCGCACCTGCTCGGCGGCGTGTCGGTGCAGTTTGCCGCGCTGGGGCTGTGCCTGTACGGACTGTCGGTGGCGCGGCGGCGGGCGATGTTCGCCGCGCTGCTTTTGGGCTCGGGCTGGGCGCTGTTGTCGGTGTCGGCGGGCTGGCTGGTGACGGCGGTGCTGATGTTTTCGGCTTTTGCCCTGCCGCTGGCGCCGCAATGGCGCAGCCGCCGTTTCGCAGCGGCGCTGGCGGGCGCGGCGGCGCTGGCGCTGCCGCTGGCGGCGCTCTATCCGCTCTCGCTGCACCGCGCTTCGCCCGCCGCTTTCGACTGGTGGCTGCGGCAAAACGCGTTCGGCGTGTTCGGCGGTACGGAAACGTTTGCGCTGTCGTTTTCGCCCGTCTATTACCTGAAAAACCTGCTGTGGTTTGCCTTCCCCGCCTGGCCGCTGGCCTTGTGGACGTGCAGCCGCCGCGGCTTTTGGCGCGAAGACTGGGCGGCGCCCGCCGTGTTATGGGCTGCGGCGGCCTTGGCGCTGGCCTCGTGCACGCCCGCACACGACGCCGACAATCTCATCTGGCTGCTGCCGCCGCTCTCGCTTTTGGGCGCGGTGCGCCTCGATGCGCTGCGGCGCGGCGCGGCGGCGTTTTTCAACTGGTTCGGCATCATGATTTTCGGCCTCTTGGCGGCGTTTTTATGGCTGGGCTGGCTGGCGATGAATTTCGGCTGGCCGGCGAAGTTGGCCGAACGCTCGGCCTATTTCAGCCCGTATTACGTACCCGATTTCGACTGGATGCCGATGATTGTCGCCGTGCTGTTCACGCCCTTGTGGGTGCTGGCGGTGCGGCGGCGCAAGGTGCGCGGGCGGCAGGCGGTGACAAACTGGGCGGCGGGCATGACGCTGGTGTGGGCGCTGCTGATGACGCTGTTTCTGCCCTGGCTCGACGCGGCCAAAAGCTACCGCCCTGTGGTGGAGCGCATGGAAGCCGCCGCGCCCGCCGCGCTCAAATCAGGCACGGAGTGCCTCGCCGTCGCCCGCGACGCCTACGCCGTGCGCACCGCCTGGGGCGAATACGGCAGCCTGCCGCTTGCCGTCGGCGGCGAAGCCTCCTGCCGCTACCGCCTGATCCGCAGCGAGCAGGCCGACGAAGCCGCCCCCGCAGGCTGGCGCGTGCTGTGGCAGGGTGCGCGCCCGCGCAGCAAACACGAGTTTTTCAGGCTTTTGGAAAAACAAGAGGCCGTCTGAAAAACCTGCTTCGCAGGTTTTTCAGACGGCCATCCCGTTTATCCGATGAAAGGAGCAACCATGAAAACCATCGCAACCATCCTGTCCGCCCTGCTTTTGGCGGCCTGCAACGTCTATCTGCCAGAGCAGGCGGCAACGGGCGGCGCGCCGCTGGTTGTTTTGCCCGACGCAACGCCCGCACGCGGCCTGATTCGCACGGGCGGCGGCGAATGTCTCGACGTCCACGGCGGCGACGGCAAAACCCTGATCCGCCACGCCTGCCACGGCCGCGCCAACCAGCAGTTCCGTTTTGACGCGGCAAGCGGCACCATCCGCCAAAACGGCGGCTGCCTCGATGTGGCGGGCGGGGAGCAGCGCGAGGGCACGCCCGTTATCCTCTACCGCTGCCACGGCGGCCGCAACCAGCAGTGGTATGACGAAGGCGCCGCGCTGGTAGCGGCCGCCAATCCGGCTCTGTGCCTCGACGCTTCCGACAGCCGCATCACCGTGCGCCGCTGTAACGGCAGCCCCGCCCAAACCTTCTTTTGGTAAATGTGTCTGAGGCCGTCTGAAACCACGGTGGCCGACGATTCGACAGTCAAGCAAACGGAAATCCCATGAACCTCCCCATTCTCGCCGTCACCTCGGGCGAACCCACCGGCATCGGCCCCGACGTCTGCCTCGGTTTGGCGGAACACGACCTGCCCTGCCGCCCCGTCATCCTTGCCGACAAACATTTGTTGGCCGAACGCGCCGCGCAGTTGGGCAAAAACGTGCGCCTGCGCGATTACGCGCCGGACAACCGCGCCGAAGCGGGCACGCTGGAAGTGCTGCACATCCCGCTGGCCGCACCGTGCCAGGCAGGCCGTCTGAACGCCGCCAACGCGCCCTATGTGCTGCAACTGCTCGACACGGCATACGAAGGCATCGTGCGCGGCGAATTTGCCGCGATGGTGACCGCGCCGCTGCACAAGGGCATCATCAACGAGGCGACGGGCGTGTTTTTCAGCGGCCACACCGAATATCTGGCGGAAAAAAGCGGCACGGATCGAGTGGTGATGATGCTCGCGGGCGGCGGCCTGCGCGTGGCGCTGGTAACGACCCATCTGCCGCTGAAAGACGTTGCCGCCGCCGTGAGCTTCGACGCCGTGTGCGAAACCGCGCGCATCCTGCACCGCGATTTGCGCGGCAAATTCAAAATCGCCGCTCCGCGCATACTGGTGGCCGGGCTGAACCCGCACGCGGGCGAGGGCGGCCATTTGGGGCACGAGGAAAACGACGTCATTATCCCCGCGCTGGACAAGCTGCGCGGCGAAGGACTGGACGTGCGCGGCCCCTATCCCGCCG
Source organism: Neisseria sp. WLZKY-1 (assembly GCF_046546535.1). NCBI lineage: Bacteria > Pseudomonadati > Pseudomonadota > Betaproteobacteria > Neisseriales > Neisseriaceae > Neisseria > Neisseria sp. WLZKY-1. The sequence goes on along the minus strand of NZ_JBKGTW010000004.1, from coordinate 70,847 downwards.
ACACGCTGTTCCAGCCCTTTATGCTCAAAGATGCCGACGCGGTGCTGGCGATGTACCACGACCAGGGTCTGCCCGTGTTGAAATACGCCTCCTTCGGGCGCGGCGTGAACATCACCCTCGGCCTGCCCTTCGTGCGCACCTCCGTCGACCACGGCACGGCGCTCGATCTGGCGGGCACGGGCAGAGCCGACGGCGGCAGCCTCGTCACCGCCGTTCAGACGGCCTTGGAGATGGTCGGCTGACATTCGGCTTTGGCAAGATAAGAGGCCGTCTGAAAACCCAAAACAGGGTTTTCAGACGGCCTCTTTCGTTACTCGGCAATGTTATACATTGCAAATTCCAATGTAGCAAACAGACGGTTTAGGTTAAAATCGCGAGCTTTTTTGCAATTAAACGGAAAAAATATGTTACCAAAACGCAATAAACTGCAACGACTCTCTGCCGCCGTTGCCGCCGCTCTGCTGCTGCCCGCCCAAGCCCTCGCCGACACCGGCGCGGTTGTCGAAAGCGACGCGCTCGAACACGTCCATGTGCGCGAAACCGCCAAACAACACACCAGCAACTACACCGTGCCCGCCAGCTCGGCCGCCACCGGCATGAAGCTCACCCAGCGTGAAACGCCGCAATCGCTCTCGGTAATGACCGAGCGGCAGATTGAAGACCAAAGCCTCGACACCCTGCAGGAAGCCTTGAAGCAAACCCCCGGCCTCTACCACAGCAAAATGGGCAACAACGCCACCGGCGACAGCAACTTCGCCTCGCGCGGCATTCCCATCGACAGCATCACGGTGGACGGAAAATCCAAATTCTTCTACGAATCCAACAACATCCGCCGCGCCACCAACAATCTCGACAGCGCGCTTTACGAAGAAATCACCGTGATACGCGGCGCGTCCGGCCTTGCCAATGGCGGCATGGGCGAAACCGGCGGCACGATTACCCTCACGCGCAAACAGCCGCGCACGCAGAGCGCCGTCAGCATCGGCGCAGACCTCGGCTCATGGCGGCACACCCGCCTGAACCTCGATGCCAACGGCGCACTCAACAGCAGCAAAACCCTGCTCGGCCGCGCCGTCATCGTGAGCGACCACGGCGGCGACTACCTGCCCCGCTCCTCGCGCCACAACCACACCCTTTACGGCGTGTTGGCCTACGACCTAAGCCCGCAAACCCGCCTGAGCACCGGTGCGGAAATCCACGCCGACCGCAGCAGCGGCAGCTCGCGCTTCAGCTACCTCACCATCGCAGGCAACGAAGACGACGGCTTCGCCCCCTTTGACGCCTCGCCGCGCAACAACTCCTCCGCCCGCTGGGCATACAGCCGCGACAACAGCAGCGAAATCTTCGCCTCGGTCAAACACGAATTCGACAACGGCTGGACGCTCAAAGGCGATTACAGCTACACGCAAGGCCGCTACGAGCAGCTCTCCGGCATCGCCGGCCCCTTTGTCATCAACCGCGACTTCTCCGGCGAATTCAACGCCGATTTCGGCAAAGGCCGTCTGAAAGAACACAACTTCAGCCTCAAACTCGACGGCAGCTATCCCCTTTTCGGCCGCCGCCACGACTTCAGCGCCGGCATCGGCTATCTGCAAAGCAAAGACAAATTATCGGTTTACCGCGACATCGATTTGCCCATCAAAGATTTACGCCGCTTTGACGGCAACATCGCCAAACCCGAGTTTGAATACCAGAGCGACGGCTTTGAAAACACCCGCAACCTCACCGCCTCCGCCGCCACCCGCCTGCGCCTGACCGACCGCTGGTCGCTCTTGGCCGGCGGCCGCTACACCCGTTGGCAATACCATTACGCCACGCGGCGCAACAAATTTGCCGACGACACACGCACCAGCCGCGTTTTCATCCCCTATTTGGGCACGACTTACGATTTCACGCCCCACCTCGCCGCCTACGCAAGCTACACCACCGTTTTCCGCCCGCAGGTACACGCCCTCGACATCAACGGCAACCCGCTCGACCCGCAGCGCGGCAAAACCTACGAAGCAGGCATCAAAGGCGCATGGTACGGAGGCCGTCTGAACGCCGCCGCCGCCGTATTCCTCAACCGCCGCGACGGCTTGGCCGTGAAAGCAGGCAAAATCGACAAACGCGACTACTACCGCGCCGAAAACCACACCAAAAACAAAGGCTGGGAACTCTCGCTCGGCGGCCGTCTGAACGAGCGCTGGCTCATCAACACTTCCTACGCCCGCTCCAAAACCCGCGACAGCAAAGGCAATCGCATCGAAACCTCGTACCCGGTACACCTGTTCAAACTCTTCACCAGCTACGATGTTACCGACCGCCTCACGCTCGGCGGCAACGTCAACTGGCAGAGCCAGATCGACACCATCGACGAATACGCCCCCAAAGAGCCGGCCGCCCGCGCCGCCCTTGCCCAACGCGCCTACGCCACTTTGGATTTGAGCGCCAAATACCGCTTGGGCAAAAGCACGTTCGTCTCGCTGTACGCCGAAAACGTGTTCGACAAAAAATACAAAACCATGCCCGACATCCACGTGTACGGCACACCGCGCAGCTACACCTTCTCGGTGAAGCATACGTTCTAAACCGCAAGACACCGCGGCAGACAGAGGCCGTCTGAAAACCCGATTAAAAGGTTTTCAGACGGCCTTTTTGCTTTTCAGACGGCCTTGCTGCCGCGCGCAGCATTTTCTGTAACTATCTTTCCCAACTCTTACGCTTGCCGCCGTTTTCCCGCATTTTTTTGTAATCCGATTACAAAAACGGCACGGCAGGCGTATAGTCCGCCTGTCTCTTTTCTTTCCACAGGCGCCGTTTCGCGTGCGCCATCCAAGCAAAAAAGGAGTTCCATTATGGACAAGCTCGGTTTCAAACCGCTGCCCGCCGCTGTGGCGGTGGGGCTGGCGCTGCTGATTTGGTTTGCCGTTCCCGTGCCCGCAGGCGTGACGCCGCAGGCATGGCATCTTTTGGCGATGTTTGTCGGCGTGATTGCGGCGATTATCGGCAAGGCGATGCCCATCGGCGCGCTGTCGATGGTGGCCATCATGCTGGTGGCGGTCACGGGCGTAACCAACGACAAGCCCGACGCAGCGGTCAAAGACGCGCTGTCGAGTTTCGCCAACCCGCTTATCTGGCTGATCGGCGTGTCCATCATGATTTCGCGCGGCATCCTGAAAACCGGCCTCGGCGCGCGCATCGGCTATTACTTCATATCCCTGTTCGGCAAAAAAACGCTGGGCATCGGCTACAGCCTCGCGCTCTCGGAGCTGATACTCGCGCCGGTAACGCCGAGCAACACCGCGCGCGGTGGCGGCATCATCCACCCCGTGATGAAGGCCATCGCTTCGAGCTACGATTCCGACCCGGAAAAAGGCACGCAAAACCGCATGGGCAAATATCTGGCGCTGGTGAACTACCACAGCAACCCCATCACCTCGGCCATGTTCATCACCGCCACCGCGCCCAATCCGCTGGTGGTGGACATCATCGCCAAAGCTACCGGCAACGACATTCATCTGAGCTGGGGCACTTGGACGCTGGCGATGCTGCTGCCGGGTCTGGCCGCCATGGCGCTGATGCCGCTGGTGATATATTTCCTCTGCCCGCCCGAAATCAAGGCCACGCCCAACGCGGCGCAGTTTGCCAAAGACCGTCTGACCGAACAGGGCCGATGAACCGCGGCGAAAAAATCATGCTCGCTATCTTCGCCCTGCTGCTCGTTCTGTGGGCGGGCGTGCCCGCCATGCTGCTGGGCAGCGCCTTTGCCGTCGACCCCACCGCCACCGCCTTCATCGGCCTCTCGCTGCTTTTGCTCTCGGGCGTGTTGAGCTGGGACGACGTGCTGAAAGAAAAAAGCGCGTGGGACACGATTACCTGGTTTGCCGCCCTCGTGATGATGGCTACCTTCCTCAACAAGCTCGGCCTGATTGCCTGGTTTTCCGACGCGCTCAAAACGGGCATCGAGCAAACCGGCATGGGCTGGGCGGGCGCATCGGCGCTGCTGATTCTGGTGTATCTGTACGCGCACTATATGTTCGCCAGCACCACCGCCCACATCACCGCCATGTTCGCCGCCTTCTACGGCGCGGGCTTGGCGCTGGGCGCGCCGCCGATAGTGTTCGGCCTGATGATGGCCGCCGCTTCCAGCCTGATGATGACGCTCACCCACTACGCCACCGGCACCGCCCCCGTGGTGTTCGGCTCGGGCTACACCACGCTGGGCGAATGGTGGAAAACCGGCTTCGTCATGAGCGTTGCCAATCTGCTGGTGTTCACCATCGTCGGCGGCATCTGGTGGAAAGTGCTGGGCTACTGGTAAAGCGCATCCGCTAAGGAGCGGCATAAAAAGGCCGTCTGAAAACGTTTTCAGACGGCCTTTTTGCCTTATTCAGCGTCTTTAAACCCGCGTTTCAAATGCACCATCAACAGCGCGACGGCGGCGGGCGTTACCCCCGAAATGCGCGATGCCTGCCCCAGCGTTTCGGGGCGGTGTTGGTTGAGTTTCTGCTGCACTTCTGCCGACAAGCCTTTGATTTTGCTGTAATCGATGTCGTCGGGCAGCTTTAAGGTTTCAATATCGCGGCGGTTGTTGATTTCTTCCTGCTGGCGGTCGATGTAGCCTTGGTATTTGACTTGGATTTCCACTTGTTCCACCACGTCGTCGGCAAGGCTTTCAGACGGCATGGCATCGGGCAGGGTCATTAGGGCGGCGTAGTCCACATTGGGGCGGCGCAACAGGTCGTGCAGGTTGGCTTCGCGGCTCAATTTTTGCCCGAACACGCGCAGTTGTTCAGACTCGGGCAGCTTTTGCGGGGTGTACCAGGTGGATTTGAGCCGCTGGATTTCGCGCTCGACGGCTTCGCGTTTTTCGTTGAACGCGCGCCATTGGGCTTCGCCGATTAAGCCGATTTTGTGGCCGTCTTCGGTGAGCCGCATATCGGCGTTGTCTTCGCGCAGTTGCAATCGGTATTCGGCACGGCTGGTGAACATACGATACGGCTCGTTCACGCCTTTGGTAATCAAGTCGTCAACCAATACGCCGAGATACGCCTGTTCGCGGCGCAGAATCAGCGGCGCTTGTTCGCGCACATACTGCACGGCGTTGGCACCCGCGAGCAAGCCTTGTGCGGCGGCTTCTTCGTAGCCGGTGGTGCCGTTGATTTGTCCGGCGAAGAAGAGGCCTTGGATGGTTTTGGTTTCGAGGCTGGCTTTGAGGTTGCACGGGTCGAAGTAGTCGTATTCGATGGCGTAGCCGGGGCGCAGGATATGGGCGTTTTCCAAGCCTTTCATGCTGCGAACGAGCGCGATTTGGATGTCGAACGGCAGGCTGGTGGAGATGCCGTTGGGGTAGTATTCGTGGGTGGTCAGGCCTTCGGGTTCGAGGAAAATCTGGTGGCTGTCTTTGTCGGCAAAGCGGTTGATTTTGTCTTCGATGGACGGGCAGTAGCGCGGGCCGACGCCTTCGATTTTGCCGGTAAACATCGGGCTGCGGTCAAAGCCGCTGCGGATAATGTCGTGTGTTTTCAAATTGGTATGCGTAATCCAGCACGACACTTGGCGCGGGTGCATGGCGGCGTTGCCGCGCACGGACATCACGGGAGTCGGCGTGTCGCCCGGCTGCTCGGTGAGTTGGGAAAAATCAATCGTACGCCCGTCAATGCGCGGCGGCGTGCCGGTTTTCAGACGGCCTTGCGGCAGCTTCAGCTCTTTCAGGCAGCCTGAAAGCGACTGCGCGGCAGGGTCGCCCGCGCGTCCGCCGGAATAGTTTTCCAAACCGATGTGGATTTTGCCGGCAAGAAACGTGCCGGCGGTCAGCACCACGGCGCGGGCTTGGAACACCACGCCCATCGCGGTTTTCACGCCCGACACGCGTCCGCCGTCAAGCAGGATGTCGTCCACCGCTTGCTGGAACAAGTCCAAATTCGGCTGGTTTTCCAGCATCTCGCGGATGGCGGCTTTGTAGAGAATGCGGTCGGCCTGGGCGCGGGTGGCGCGTACCGCCGCGCCTTTGCTGGCGTTGAGGCGGCGGAATTGGATGCCCGACATATCGGTCGCCAACGCCATCGCGCCGCCGAGCGCATCGACTTCGCGCACCAGATGCCCTTTGCCGATGCCGCCGATCGACGGGTTGCAGGACATCTGCCCGAGCGTTTCAATGTTGTGGGTAAGCAGCAGCGTTTGCGCGCCCATGCGTGCGGCAGCCAGCGCGGCCTCTGTGCCGGCGTGGCCGCCGCCGACGATGATGACGTCGTAGGTTTTGGGGTAAACAATGGTGGACATTTGGAGGTGTGCTTTCGGGGTTTCAGACGGCCTCTGTTTGGGATGGAGGCCGTCTGAAAAGGGTTGTTCGCAAAAAAGAAAGGCGCGGATTGTACGCGCTTTTGCCACAAGGAGCGAAAGGCCGTCTGAAAACCGGTTTTACGGCTTTTCAGACGGCCTCTATTTTCAGACGGCCTCAGGCCGAAGCTTCGGCCAAAACGGCTGCGATGTTGTCGCAGCAGAAGCGGATTTCCTCGTCGGTGAGCGTGGGGTGCACGAGGAACATCAGGCTGGTGTCGCCCAATTCGACGGCGTTTTTCAGACGGCCTTCGGGCCGCCACGGCGTGCCGTCGAAGGCTTTTTCCAGATAAACCTCCGAGCAGCTTCCCTGATAGCAGGGCACTTTACGCTCGTTTAATTCGTTCATGATACGGTCGCGCGTCCAGCCCTGTTTGAGTTTTTCGGGGCGCACAAAGGCGTAAAACTTGTATTGCGCGTGTTCGATGTAGTCGGGGATTTTTACCAGGCGGATGCAGTCAAACTGGGTTAGCGTTTCGGCCAGCTTTGCGGCGTTTTCGCGGCGGCGCGCCGTCCATTGCCCCATACGGCGAAGCTGGATGCGGCCGATGACGGCCTGCATTTCCATCATGCGCCAGTTGGTGCCGAAGCTCTCGTGCAGCCAGCGGAATCCGGGCGGGTGTGGGCGGTGGTACACCGCATCGTAGCTTTTGCCGTGGTCTTTGTACGACCACATTTTTTCCCACAATTCTTTATTGTTGGTCGTGACCATGCCGCCTTCGCCGCCGGTGGTCATGATTTTGTCCTGGCAGAACGACCACGCGCCGATGTGGCCGATAGAGCCTACCGGTTTGCCTTTGTAACGTGCGCCGTGGGCTTGGGCGCAGTCTTCGATGACCCACAGATTGTGTTTTTCGGCCAATTCCATAATCGCGTCCATTTCGGCGGGCATACCGGCGAGGTGGACGACGATGACGGCTTTGGTGTTGGGGGTTAAGGCCGTCTGAATGGTGTCGGCGGTGATGTTTTGGCTGTTTAAATCGACATCGGCAAACACAGGGTTGGCGCCTGCGGTAACGATGCAGGAGGCGGAGGCGAGAAAGGTGCGCGAGGTAACAATCACATCGTCGCCCGCGCCTATGCCTACCGCTTTGAGGGCAACGTCCAGCGCCAGCGTGCCGTTGGCGAGGGCGACGGCGTATTGCGTGCCGGCAAAGGCGGCGAATTCTTTTTCAAACTCGCGGCATTCGCTGCCCGTCCAGTAGTTGACTTTGTTGGACAGTAAAACGCGCGATACGGCATCGGCTTCTTCTTGGGTGAAGCTCGGCCAGGGGGAGAGGGAAGTGTTCAGCATAAGGTTCTTTCTTTTTTCAGATGGCCTATCCGTCGTTTTTGTCAGACGGCGTAATATCGAAAACCTGCAAGGCCGCTTCGGCCAAAGTCAGCAATACATCAATCAGTCACATTTCGGGTTTTTCTCTAACAGACCGTCTGAATACTTTCAGACGGCCTCTTTAATATTCAGCGCAGCACCCGCGCGGGCACGCCGGCGACAGTCAGGCCGTCTGCCACATCGCCCACCACCGCCGCGCCTGCGCCGACGGTGACGTCGCTGCCGATACGCACCTGCTGGCGGGTGCACGCGCCTATGCCTATCCAACTATCTTCGCCGACCGCCGTGCCGCCCGCCAGATGCGCGCCCGGGCTGATGTGGACGAATGCGCCCAGCGTGCAGTCGTGGTCGACCGTGGCGGCGGTGTTGACGATGCAGCCTTCGCCCAAGCGGCTACCGGGCTGGACGACGGCTTGGGCGAACACGGCGCAGCCGCCGCCCAGTTCGGCAAACGGCGCGACAACGGCGCTCGGGTGGACGATGTCGGGCAATTCGAATCCCAGCGTTTTCAGACGGCCGAACAGCCGCCGCCGCGCCGCGTTGTCGCCGACGGCCACGGCGGCTTGGTATGCGTCGGGGGCAACGCGGCTGCCGAGCAGTTCCGTGCCGCCCAAAACGGGCAGGCCGATAACGGTATCGCCTGCGGTGCGGGCGTCGTCGAGAAACACAATCCGCGCCCACTGCGCGGCAGCCAGCGCGGTGGCCGCCAACACTTTGCCGTGGCCGCCCGCGCCGATAATGACGAGGTTTTTGCTGTCCATTGCGGTGCGGGCGTCGTCGAGAAACACAATCCGCGCCCACTGCGCGGCAGCCAGCGCGGTGGCCGCCAACACTTTGCCGTGGCCGCCCGCGCCGATAATGACGAGGTTTTTGCTGTCCATAAAACGCTTCTCTGTTTGTCTGTCGGGGCAGAAGGCCGTTCCCGCGATTGCCATAGGTCGGGCATTCATGCCCGACATTTGCTGGTTTTATTGTCCGTTTCTTGTCGGGCATAAATGCCCGACCTGAGGCTTAGGGTTTCAGGCTGCTTTAGACTGCGTTGGGTTGGGTAAACCAAACTGTGCTTACGTAAATAGCAGTTACACGATTAATTAAAAAAAACTTCAAAACGATCCACATATCCGAAAAAAGCAGATTTCATTAATAGAGTAAGTTTTTTCCCTTTCCAGTAATAAGAATAGTCTCCCCTATATACGCCAACAGTTCTGGGCTTCAACCACGGCTTTCCGACAATCATGACGGGGTTATATTCCCGTTCCGGCGGTGGAAGCAGGTCTGGGAACTTATCCTGTGTCGATAAAATGGAACCAGGCAGTATCTCTCCTTGCGCTATCGGATTAACCGTCAGCCACAGCTTACCATTCTCCAACTTTTTGATAAGCACACCGATGTTTTTGCTTAATTTTGAGTATCTGGGGAGTTTGTGGGACTGCACCCTATCCCAAAACGAACTGCGTTTTTCATCTCTGAGATCGGTTACATAGATTCCCCAGGCATTCTCCAGCGCATCCGGCGGGCTTTCAAACAGGCACGCACTATCCAAATTGCTATAAAGCTGATACAGCAAATGCTCTGTGCTGCTTACCAAGGCGATATTTTTACAGCTGTGGGAAACTGCTGCCGCAGACCTGCCTTTTGCATCAGCCGCATGTGTGGCGAATAAAAAAACCACAAACAGCGAATATATTTTCATGCTGTATTTTGTCATTACACAGACTCCAATTGATTGGTTTGAAAAAGAAAGCGCAGTTTCAGAACTGGTAGCTTGGGTCGAGACCCAACAGGTTTGGGAAGGCACGTAGATACCATCTCCCCCATCAGACCGCAAGCATCACTTGAGCCTGTTTCCGTATCCGCGTGCGTCGCGGGGCGACACACCCTACCTCATGATTCGGGATTCAGTCCTCTTCGCCGTTGCCCTCAAACTTCGCCGCCGTGGCCTCGCCTTCGGCGTTGATGCCGTCGCGGGCGAAGACTTTTTTCACCGTCAGCAGCAGGATTTTCAGGTCGAGTCCAAACGAGCGGTGGTCGACATACCACACGTCGAGGCGGAATTTTTCCGGCCAGGAAAGCGCGTTGCGGCCGTTGACTTGCGCCCAGCCGGTGATGCCGGGGCGCACTTCGTGGCGGCGGCGCTGTTCGGCGTTGTAGAGCGGCAGGTATTCGGGCAGCAGCGGGCGCGGGCCGACCAGGCTCATGTCGCCTTTCAAAACGTTCCACAACTCGGGCAGCTCGTCGAGGCTGGCGGCGCGCAGTTTGCGGCCGAAGGGGGTGAGGCGTTCGGCATCGGGCAGGGGCTTGCCGTGTGCGTCGGCCGCGTCGCGCATGGTACGGAATTTGTACATGGTAAACAGGCGGCCGTTTTTTCCCGGGCGGGTTTGGCAAAACAGCACGGGCGAACCGAGGCGGCGGCGGATCAGCCAGGCGAGGAGGGCGAAGAGCGGCGCGAGGCACAGCAAAAGGGCGGCGGCGGCGAGGATGTCGAAGGCGCGTTTGGCGGCGTCGTTCACGGCAGGCTTCCTTCTATCAGGCCGATCAGGCGGCGGTAGGACTGTTCGCGGTCGAACAGGCGGGCGATTTCGGCCGCTTGCACGGGGGCGGTGCTGCTTTTCAGACGGCCTAAGGCGGCGGCGAAGCTTTCGGCGTCGCCCGATGTGTAGTGTTCGTGCGGCAGCAGGTGCAGCAGGCGGCGCACTTCGGGGTCTTCTTGGCTGTTGAGTATCGGTTTTTGCAGCGCCATGTAGTCGGACAGTTTGTTGGTGACGGTTTGCGGCGCGTAGCCGTGGATGGCGTTGACGGCGATGTCGCAGCCTTTGGCCAGCGACAGCATGTCGCCGTAGGGCAGGTAGCCGTGGAAGACGATGCCGCCGCCCGCGTAGGCCGCGTTCAGCCGCGCGAAATCGCCGCCGCCGCCGCAGATGTGCAGTTCGGCCGCTTCGCCCTGCCGCTGCCACAGGCGCACGCCGCGGCAGACGGTTTCCACATCGTAGCTGTGGCTGAGCGTGCCGAGGTAGAACAGGCGGGTTTTCTTGTCGGCGAAGGTTTGCGCGGGCGCCGCGGCGACGGCGGCAAAGTCGGCGCCGATGTACACGGCTTCGTGCGGCACGGCGGGATTGGCGGCGCGGGCGCGTTCGAGATAGGTGTGCGACACGGCGGCCAGCGCGTCGGCGCAGGCATAGGCGCGGTCGGCCTTGCGGCCAAAGGGGACCAGGCGCGGCGGCAGTTTTTTCAGCGCGGGCAGCACGGCGGAAAACGATTCCGGCCACACGTCCTGCACGTCGATAATCAGCTTATAGCCCAAACGGGCTTTGTGCCGCCCGAGTACGAGGTTGGAGGCAATCAGCGGGTAGGCGGAATACACCGCGTCAAACGCCCCCGCCGCCTGCGCCGCTAGCCATTGGTCGAGGTGGCGGACAAAGGCGTGGTGGCTTTTCAGACGGCCTATCGAGACGTTTTTCTCATAGCCCGTTTCGTCGAGCAACACGACTTTCAGACGGCCTTGCGAAGCGGCGGCGGCGTCCTCAGGCCGTCTGAAAGACTTGTCGAAATGGCGGAAACGGCTGGTGAGCAGGGTGACGTCGTGCCGCTCGGAAAGCCGCTCGGCCAGATAGCGGAAGCGGTTGAAATAAGGCTCGCCGGGCAGCGAGCAGAAGGGGGCGGCGATGATGATGTTCATGGGAAAGGCCGTCTGAAAGGCGGTTTACGCCAGCCAGCCGTAGGGGTTGACCGCGCGGTTGTCGATCAGGCGCACCAGGCCGAAGATGACGCGGAAGAGATACCACAGGCCGGTGAGGCCGACCAGCGGATAGAGGAAAAACATAGGAAACTCAAACATATAACTCAAAATCGCCAGCAGTATCGGTCCGCCGATAAAGCCGAGCAGCGAACCCCAGAAGGTGCGGATCAGATAGGGGATGTGGGTGGAATAAACGGCGTCGGTAACCGTGTCGCGTTTGGCGTAGGCGACGATGACGCCGATCAGCGCCGCCAGTCCGGCGGTGAAGATGGTGACGATGTACAGGGCGTAAATCAGATAAAGGAAATTGCGCTGTTTTTCGCTCTCGGATGCGTTTGCCAAAGAGTTGTCCATTTTTGACTGCTTTGAAAGGGATGGTTGGGAAAGGCGCGATTTTAACAAAAAGCGGATGCGAAAAGGCCGTCTGAAAGGGTTTCAGACGGCCTTTTGTCTAGGCGATAACGTTTTGCGGCCTGCCTGCGGCGAAGGCTTCGATGTTGGCGACGATGATTTCGCACATTTTGCGCCGCGCCTCGCTGCTGCCCCAGGCGATGTGCGGCGTGACAATCAGGTGCGGCAGATTAGCCGACAGGAGCGGGTTGCCCTCTGCGGGCGGCTCTTGCGAGAGCACGTCGATGCCCGCGCCGCCGAGCGTGCCGTATTTGAGCGCGGCCAAGAGGGCGGTTTCGTCCACCAGTCCGCCGCGCCCGCAGTTGATAAGGACGGCGCCGGGTTTCAGGGCGCGCAATTCGTCTTCACCTATCATCAGCCGCGTGTCGGGCGTGAGCGGGCAGTGCAGCGACAGCACGTCGGCGCGGCGCAAGGCTTCGGCGAAGGAAACGTAGCCTTCGCGCACGGCGGCGGCGTTTTTGTGTTCGGCAAACAGCACTTCCATGCCGAAGGCGCGGGCGTATCCGGCCAGCGTGCGGCCGATGCTGCCGCGCCCGAACACGGCCAGGGTTTTGCCGTTCAAATCGCGCAGGGGCGCGCCGAAATGGCAGAAAAAGGGTGACTGCTGCCACATGCCGGCGGCGATGTCGCGGCGGTAGGCGGGCAGGTTGCGCATCAGGGCGATCATCAGCATAAAGGCGTGTTCGGCAACGGATTCGCTGCCGTAGGCAGGCACGTTGCAGACGGCAATACCGGCGGCGCGGGCGGCGGCCAGGTCGATGTGGTCGCAGCCGGTGGCACACACGGCGATCATTTCCAGCTGCGGGTTGGCGGCGATGTCTTCGGCACTGATGCGGACTTTGTTGGTGGCGGCGATGCGTGCACCCGCCAGGCGCAGGGCGGTGTCGGCGGCGGCGGTTTGCGCATAGTCGGAAATTTCGTGCGGAAAGGTGAAACGGAAAACATGGTCATCCGGCAGCGTGCCGCGGTCTAAAAAGACGATTTTGCTGCTCATGGGAATGCTCCTTATGGGAAAGAGGCCGTCTGAAAAGGCCGTCTGAAAGAAAATCAGGCGGCATCGGAAAACGGTTACTGCGCGGGTTGGAGGTGTGCCAGCGGCAGGATGGTGGTGTTTTTCAGCTCGTCGAGCACGAAGCTGGATTTGGCGTCCTGAACGCCGGGATGCGATAGCAGCGTGTCGAGCACGAAATGAGAAAAGGCGGCCATGTCGGGGAAAAAGGCGTGCAGCAGATAATCGGTTTCCCCCGTCAGCGCAAAGCAGCTGAGCACCTGCGGCCAGTCTTTGACGGCCTGCGAAAACCGCGCCCGCGCGTCGACGGATTTGTCGATGGCGACGCGGATAAACACCTGCAAATCCAGTTGCAGGGTTTTCGCCGACAACAGCGCAGCGTGATAGCGGATCACGCCCGTGTCTTCCAGATGCTTGACGCGGCGCAGGCAGGGCGAGGGCGACAGCGCCACCCGCTCGGAGAGTTCGACATTGGAGAGCCTGCCGTTGCTTTGCAGCACTTGCAGGATTTTCAGGTCGGTTTTGTCCAAAGTAATCTGTGTCATGCAGTTTTTCCTTTTTTCTTCTGTTGTCGGCCGCCTTGGGAGCGCCGGGGAACTATAAGGTAAATTCCGTTAACGCACAATAGATTAAATTCCTGCCCTCTTTAAAAATTAAATGCCGTTCAGACGGCCTTTGGCGCATAAAACACTGCATTTGCCGCCACATGCCCGCCAAATGTAAAGAAATGCTTGTTTCCGCAGGGCGCGCCGCTATAATCAGGCCGTCTGAAACCGCAAACGGAGAAACCCATGACCCTGAACACCACGCCTTTCCATCAAGCCCATATCGACGCAGGCGCGAAACTCATTGACTTTGCCGGCTGGGAGCTGCCCATCCACTACGGCTCGCAAATCGCCGAACACGAAGCCGTGCGCACCGACGCCGGTATGTTCGACGTATCGCATATGCTGGTTACCGATGTGGCCGGCGCCAATGCCAAAGCCTTTTTCCGCAAACTGATTGCCAACGATGTGGCCAAGCTGGCTTTTGTCGGCAAGGCTCTTTACTCCGCCATGCTCAACGACAAGGGCGGCGTGATTGACGACTTAATCGTGTACCGCACCAACGAAGCCGAAACGCAATACCGCATCGTCTCCAACGGCGCGACACGCGAAAAAGACACCGCCCAGTTCCACAAAATCGGCGCGGAATTCGGCGTGGCGTTCAACCCGCGCTACGACCTCGGTATGCTCGCCGTGCAAGGCCCCAAAGCCATTGAAAAACTCCTGACCGTCAAACCCGAATGGGCGGATGTGGTGAACAATCTCAAGCCTTTCCAGGGCGCGGATTTGGGCAATGACTGGTTTGTTGCCCGCACCGGCTACACCGGCGAAGACGGCGTGGAAGTCATCCTGCCCGGCAGCGAAGCCGTGGCCTTTTTCAAAGCCCTCGAAGCGGCAGGCGTGAAGCCCTGCGGCCTCGGCGCGCGCGACACCCTGCGTATGGAAGCGGGCATGAACCTCTACGGCAACGATATGGACGACGACGTGAGTCCGCTCGAAGCCGGCATGGGCTGGACAGTGGATTTGAAAGACGAAGCGCGCGATTTCGTCGGCAAAGCCGCGCTCCTTGCCCTGAAAGAAAAAGGCGTGGCGGTAAAACAGGTCGGCCTCTTGCTCGCCAAAGGCGGCGTGCTGCGCGACCATATGGAAGTCGTTACCGACGCAGGACGCGGCATCACCACCAGCGGCGTGTTCTCGCCCAGCCTCAAACAATCCATCGCCATCGCCCGTGTGCCCAAAGATTTCGACGGCGACGCGGCCAAAGTGATCATGCGCGGCAAAGAGTTTGACGTGCGTGTGTTGAAGCTGCCGTTTGTACGCAACGGGCAAAAGCAGTTTGATTAAGGATTGTTGATAGCGAAGAGGCCGTCTGAAAACCCTGTTTCGGGCTTTTCAGACGGCCTCTTTGTATTCTGTTTTCCAATCTGCGGAATACCGATATTCAGACGGCCTTAGGGTCTGTTGACAATCAGCCTTGCGGCGGTGTTTTTGGCAAAAAATACCCGCCTGCCGCGTCAAAAATGCTCGCAAGATGTCCAATCTTGCTGTGCTTTTTTCCTTGCATCCGCGAATTTTTCCTCAAAAAACCGCTTCGCAAGCTGAATGTCAACAGCCCCTAGGGCGCATGATCACCATATGCCGCTCGGCGTCGAGCATGGGAACGTGGAGTTTTTCCACTTTCACCACTTCGATGCTGTCGGGGAGTTGTTCGATTTCTTCGTAGGGGTAGACGCCTTTCATGGCCGCCCAGTAGCCGTTTTCGCCGAGCAGGTGGCGGGTGAGGGCGGCGAAGTCGCGCAACTCGGCGAAGGCGCGGCTGGTGACGACGTTGACTTTTTTGTCGTGCATGGCTTCGACGCGGCCGGAGGCGACGGTGACGTTGTTCAGACCCAGTTCGATGGCGGCCTGTTGCAGGAAGGCGGTTTTTTTGGTGTTGGCATCGAGCAGAGTGATGGGCAGATCGGGGCGGCAGATGGCGGCGGGGATGCCGGGCATGCCGCCGCCCGAGCCGACGTCCATCATGGAGGACGCGCCTTCTATATAAGGCAGCAGGGTGAGGCTGTCGAGGATGTGGTGGCTGATAACGCGGCTCTCGTCGCGCAGGGCGGTGAGGTTGTAGGCGGCGTTCCATTTGCCCAAAAGGGCGGCGTATTCGAGCAGCAGGAGCTGGCGGGCGGGGTCGAGGGCGATGCCCATTTCGGCCAGTCCGGCTTGCAGTTTTTGTTTGTTGTCCATGCATGTGTCCTGATAAGGGGAGGCCGTCTGAAAACGGTGTTCTGTCTTTTCAGACGGCCTTAGTCGGCGGATTCGCGGCTTATTTGAGCACGACGCGTATCCAGTGGTTGACCCAGCGGCGCTGGTTTTTGGCGATGGCCGCTTCGGGCGGGTTGTCGGCGTGCTGCGGCGCTTGGGCGTGTTTGAAGACCTCGGGCAGCGGGGTGTTTTTCACGGCGGGGTAAACCCACATTTCGCCGGGAATCGCTTTTTGCACGGCGGGGCTTTGCAGGTATTGCACGAGCTTGGCCGCCAGCTCGGGCTCTTGCGCGCCGCCGAGCACCGCCGCGCCTTCCACCTGGCGGAACACGCCGCCTTTGAGAAACAGGTTGGCGGTGGGCGGCGTGCTGTATTTGCCTTTGCCGTAGTGCACTTCGGCGGCGGGGCTGGACGCGTAGCTGACGACGATGGGACGCGCGCCGCCGTTTTGCGTGAATTCGGTGTAATAAGCCTCGCTCCAATCTTTGGTGATTTTCACGCCGTTGGCGCGCATTTTCGCCCACCAGTCAAACGCCTGCTTTTCGCCCAAACCCTGGATGTTGGCGAGCAGGAAACCCAGTCCGGCGCTGGACATACCCGGATTGGGCACGGCCAGCAGGTTTTTATACTGCGGCTTGGCCAAGTCGTCCAAAGTCTGCGGCAGCGGCAGCTTGTGTTCGGCAAACCAGGATTTGTCGTAATTGAGCGTGATGTAACCCGAGTCCACCGCCAGCGCGTGCGGCAGGCTTGCGTTCACGGCGGCGGAAGCGGGCTGGTGCGGCGCGAGTATGCCGCTTTCGCGGGCTTTGAGCACCGTGGTGCTGTCGAGGCCGTACACCGCATCGGCAATCGGGCGGGCGCGGCTGAGCACCAGTTTGTTCACCATCTCGTTGCCGCTGCCCGCTTTGATTACGGACACCTTTGCATCATTGGCACGCTCGAAGGCGGCAAAAGCGTCTTTGGGCAGGCTGAACGATTTGTGCACCGCCAGCCGTACTTCGGTTTGCGCCTGCACCTGCGCCGACGCGAACAAAAAAGCGGCCGCTGCCGCCTGCAAAACCTGTTTCATGCAACATTCTCCGTTTGGTTATAATCGGGCGCGAATGATACCCGCAAAACCGCCATGAATAAAGACACAGAGCAGATTTGGCTGTTCGATCTCGACAACACCCTGCACCGCGCCGACGCGGGCATTTTTTATCTTATCAACCGCCGCATGACCGAATGGCTCGCCGCCGAAATGTGCCTTAATGAAACCGAGGCCGACCGCCTACGGCGGCAGTGGTGGCACGAACACGGCGCAACACTTTCCGGCCTGCGCCTGTACCGCCCCCAAGCCGACATCGCCGCCTTTTTGCGTTTTTCGCACCCGATGGACTGCATCCTGCCCAAACTCTGCGGCGAAACGGGCGCGGCGCATGCCTTAGGCCGTCTGAAAGGGCGCAAGGCCGTGCTCTCCAACGCCCCGTCGTTTTATGTGCGCGAACTCGTGTCTGCCCTCGGCCTGAACGGCTTTTTTGCCGCCCTGCTGGGCACGGACGACTGCGGCTACGCCTGCAAACCCGACCCCGCCGCCTATCTCGCCGCCTGCGCCGCCCTGAACGCCGTGCCCGAAAACTGCATCATGGTCGACGACTCCGCCGCCAACCTCGCCGCCGCGAAAAAACTCGGCATGCGTACCGTCTGGTACGGCGAACACGCCCGTTCCCTGCCCTTCGCCGACTGCGCCGCGCACAATATGGCCGAGCTGGCGGCATGGGGAGAAAAGGCCGTCTGAAAAGCGCCGCAGGCATTTTCAGACGGCCTCTGTCTGTATCAAAAAATCAAAAAGGCCGTCTGAAAACCTTTATGCGGGTTTTCAGACGGCCTGTTGCCATACGGGGAAACTTAGCCCGTCAGCTGGTGGGTAATCAGTTTTTTCACCGGCGGCAGGTTGTTGCTGATGCGCAGAACGAGGCCGCGCAGCAGTTTGGCGGGGGCGGCTTCGTTGGTGAAGAGTTTCACCATTGCGTTGGTGCCGTGGTAGAGCGGGCGGGTGTTGAGCTGGTGTTTGGCGTTGTAGCGCTCCAAAAGCGAGGCCGCGCCGATGTCCTGGCCGTTTTGTGCCGCCTGCAAAACGAGTCTGCCCAAAATGTCGGCGCTTTCGAGGCCGAGGTTGAAGCCGTGGGCGGTGACGGGGTGCATACCGACGGCGGCATCGCCGATAAGGGCGGCGCGCGGGGCGTAGAAGCGGCTCGCGTGCACGCCCACCAGCGGATAGGTGTGCAGTGTGCCGGTTTTTTCCATTTTGCCCAGTTTGAAGTTGAGCTGTTTTTCCAAATCGGCGGCGAGTTCTGCGTCGCTCAGCGCCAGCAGGCTGCCCGCTTTGTCGCTGTCGATGGTAATCACGCAGTTGGTGAGATGCTCTTCCAGCGGCAGAAGGGCGAGGGTGCGGCCGTATTGGAAAAATTCGACGGCGGTGTGGCCGTTGGAGATTTCGTGTTTGAAACGGCAGACGATAACGGTGCGGCCGAAGTCGTGCATATCGGCAGAAATGCCGATTTGGCGGCGGGTTTGCGAGAAACGGCTGTCGGCGGCCACCAGCAGGCGGGCGGTGAGGGTTTCGCCGTTGTCGAGGGTGACATAGGCCTGGGTGTCGGTGGTGCGCGCTTCTTTGACGCCGACGCCCGTCAGCAGGGTGACGTTGTCCTGCTCTTTCACGGCCTCGTAGGCGGCGCGGCGGATGTTGTGGTTGGAAATCAGGTTGCCCAGGCGGTCGGTTGCGCCGCCGCGCGCCTGTTTGGGCTGCGGGAAATAGAGTTGGTAGGACGACGTGCCGTTCCACACTTTGGCGTCTTTGAGTTGGTAAATCTCGTTTTCCGGCACGCGCTGCCACATGCCCAGCCGCTCCATGATTTCTTTCGATAGATGGGTGAGGGCGATTTCGCGGCCGTCGTAGGCGGGGTTTTCGATGCTCTCGAGCGGCGCTTTTTCGACGATGGTGATGTTGAGGCCGCTGTCGGCCAAAGTGCGGGCGAAGCTCAGGCCGGCAGGGCCTGCGCCGACGACGATAATGTCGGAATGGCTGTTCATCTTGGTTCTCCTGGGTTGGGCGGTGCGGAAGATGCGGGTGAAAGTTTCATCTGAAATTCCGCTTTGCAAAACGGCGGCAAGGATAACAAAAAAACGCCGCCCTGTGGCGGCAGCACGGGAAAATTTGGCCTGAATCAAGCGCATCCCTTTCAGACGGCCTTTCTTGCTATACTCCGCCGCCACCGCAACCGATAACAGACAAACAGGAAACCGCTATGTCCGAACTGCGCCCCTATCCCGCCCCGACCTACCGGCAGCGCCTCAAAACCGCCTTCCATTATCTGCTGCCGCAGCTTGCAATCACCCGCACCGCAGGCTGGCTGGCCGAACGCCGCTGGGGCGTGCTCACCCACGCCGTGATCAAAACCTTCGTCGCCTGCTACCAAATCAACATGGCCGAAGCGCAAAAAAGCCGCGCGGCCGACTACGCCAGCTTCAACGAATTTTTCATCCGCCCCCTCAAAGACGGCGCGCGGCCGATAAACGCCGAGCCGCAAACCCTTGTTTTGCCCGCCGACGGCCGCGTCAGCGAAGCGGGCGTCATCGAAGCGGGGCGGCTGATACAGGCCAAAGGCCACGATTTCACCGCCCTCGAACTGCTGGCGGGCGACGAAGCGCTGGCCGCAGAATTTTCAGACGGCCTCTTCCTCACCACCTACCTCTCCCCGCGCGACTACCACCGCGTCCACATGCCCTGCGCCGCCGCCCTGCGCCGCATGGTTTACGTTCCGGGCGAACTCTATTCCGTCAACCCCTTTCTCGCGCAGCACATTCCCAACCTCTTCGCCCGCAACGAGCGCCTGATCTGCGTGTTCGACACCGAGTTCGGCACAATGGTGCAGATACTCGTCGGCGCAACCGTCACCGCCAGCATCAGCACCGTCTGGGCAGGCATCATCAACCCGCCGCGCAGCAAAAGCGTTTTGCAATGGCTCTATCCCGCCGAAGGCGAAGGCGCGGTGCGGCTGGCAAAAGGGCAGGAAATGGGCGCCTTCCGCCTCGGCTCGACCGTTATCAACCTGTTCCCGCAAAACAGCATCCGCCTGAACGGCAGTCTTGCCGCAGGAGCACCCGTGCGCATGGGCGAAGCCCTCGGCGTGCGCGCGGATGCGGGCTGACACATATATATAAAGAGAGAAGAGGCCGTCTGAAAACGTTTCAGACGGCCTCTTTCCGCTATGGCGGTAGGGTATCGTGCAGCGGCGTACGCGGTTTTGGGATTCGGGTTTGGCAAAAAACCGCCTGTCGGCTGACAAAATCCGTCATCTGCCAAACTGCGGCTTTATGCCGATACCCTAAAAAGGCAGAAGTGCCGCAAAAATACACCCTTTTGTCATGCCCGTTTTCCGTCGCATGATAAATAGGTGGGAATTTAAAACTAATAAAAACAAATAAATAAATCTGTAATCCGCAAAAAGCAGGACGTTGGCACGCACCATGCTTGATACATTTCATCCGCAGCAGGCAATAGCCGAAAGGGCAGCCCGCTAAGGAACGAGTTTCAAAAGATATGCGCCAAACGCATTATGGGAATGAAGTAAACAAGACTGCGCCGCATGGGGCGGCAAAGTCGGATTTTGATAAACGGCAATTTTGCCAAACACTAACTGGAGTTAAAACATGAAAGCATTGCAAAAAGGTTTCACCCTGATCGAGTTGATGATCGTTGTCGCCATTATCGGTATCTTGGCCGCTATCGCCCTGCCGGCTTACCAAGACTACATGCAGAAATCTGCTAACAACGCTTGCTTGGGCGAAGCTAAAGCTTGGGTTAACGGTGCTGTTGCCGAAGTTGCTACCGATGGTGGATTGGTAACTGTGTTTGCTCCCGCAGCTTGTGATTCTTTCTCTGGTACTGCCCCTGCTGTTGGTGCTACTTTGGGAACTGACCCTTTGAAATTCAAAGCAAAAATCCGTGGTACTGCTGGTAAAGTTCAAGGTACTGAGTGTGATCCTGTAACTGCTACTTGCAAACTCCAAGCTGTTGGCACTAACGGTTAATAGTTTGTGTTTAGGAGCGGCCGCCACTGTAGCGGTCGCTTCTTATTTGGTTAATTTATTTTGCGATGTCAATAGATTTCACGGTATTGGCGTGAAGGATGTTGATTTCATTTGGGTTATGCTAGATAAGCAGTCTGATATGGTTGCTTATCTAGCATAGCTATTTAAAAATATATATGTTTTTCAATATGAAGCCGATGTCGGCATATGCTTTGCTAAGGGAATATGAGAGAAGCGGTTGGCTTTGCAATTTAAAGGTTTAAAGATTTTTTATGGATAAGAACAAACACGCTCTTCGGGGCTTCACTTTAATCGAGCTGATGATCGTTGTGGCCATTATCGGTATTTTGGCGGCCATCGCCCTGCCTGCCTACCAAGACTATATGCAGAAATCGGCCAATAATGCCTGCTTGGACGAGGCCAAAGGCTTTGTTAATGCGGGCGTGACGGAAATCGGCACGGACGGCCTGATGATCAATACCTATCAGGTTCATGCCTGCGCGTCGTTTACGCCGCCCGGCAAGCTGACCCAGGGTGCGACTTGGGACCGCACGGAAAGGCTGGAATTTATGCCGCAGGTACGCGGCACGGCGACCTTGTTGAAGAAAATCGTCTGCACCACCAAAACAGGCGCTTGCGAGCTGGTTGCGCCGTAAGGCAGGGAAGTAAAAAAGGAGCGGTTTGTCCCGCTCCTTTTTTCATGGCTGCTTGGTGTCAGTAAACGTCTTTTTCGCCGAATTCCGACACAATGTTCATTTTATCGTCCAAAGCCAGATATTCGCTTTTGTATTTCCCTGCCGCCGCCAAAACATAAAGCCTGCCATGCTGTTGTTCCAAATGGCTCAAATACGATTTTTCTTCAAACAGCATGGTTTCCCTGACGGATCGGTCGCCCTTGGCCAGTGCTGCCAAATCGAGCGGAACATATTGCCCGGTGTCGGTGCGGTATACCCCAACCGGCACGCCACCCAATGAAGTGAAACCGTCAAGCGGCGTGGGATTGGCTTCCCAGGCGCGGCGGGTAATCACTTCGGTGCGCCCGTAATCGTAAAAAGCCAGCATTTTGGGATGCTCCTGATACAGGGCGTTCAAACCGTAAGCCAAAGCCGCCAGTTGGACGAGGCCGATAACGGCAAAATCACCGGTTTTTTCCCGCTTGCCTTTCAGGGGGTGGTAAACCAAAAGCGTCAGCAAAGGCCCCAGCACCAAATCCACGGAAACCAAAAGCTGCAAGGCGTGGATGCCGCCGTTTAATCTGAAATGGAAGGAGGGATAAAGAATCTGAAGAATCCAGCATAATGCCAGGGAGAAAATCAATAGGGAGAGAAGAAAGTGGAGCGATGCGGCTTTGATTTTGGCGCGGATAACCGCTTTATCGACAGGAAGTGATTTTTTCATGATTCGTTTTCTTGAAATTATAAATAGGATAAATGGTTTTGCCGGGTAAAAATATCGATTGGCATTTTACACTAAATGCATAGATTTTTCCGCCGCAAAAGGCTGTCTGAAAAGCGTTTGTCGGTTTTCAGACGGCCTTTTGCCGCCCGCCGTTCGGGCGGCGCAGTTTTATTCCACCACAATCTTCGGAAACGCCTTGCTGTAATCTCGGCCTTTGTCGGCCACGGCCAGGGCGATTTGGAAGGCGGCGTCGGTGTAGATTTGCGCCACGGCCGGATGCGCGTCGAAAAGCTGCGCGGCCGATCCGTTGTCCATCGCTTCGCGCACGGCCATTTGCAGGGGGAGTTGGCCGAGCAGGGGCACGTTCAGACGGCCTGCCAGCTCTTTGCCGCCTTCGCTGCCGAAAACGGCTTCGGCGTGGCCGCAGTGGGAGCAGATGTGCACCGACATGTTTTCCAGCACGCCGAAAATCGGAATATTCACTTTTTCAAACATATTCACCGCCTTGCGCGCATCGATGAGGGCGATGTCCTGCGGCGTGGTAACGACCACCGAGCCGGTGACGGGGATTTTCTGCGACAGGGTAAGCTGAATATCGCCCGTACCCGGCGGCAAATCGACAAACAGGTAATCCACATCGTCCCATTCGCTTTGAAACAATAATTGCTGCAAAGCCTGGCTGACCATCGGCCCGCGCCAGACGACGGCTTGGTCGGTGTCGACGAGAAAGCCGATGGACATGACTTGGATGCCGCTTTCGGCTTCGACGGGAATCAGCTTTTTGTTTTGCTGGTCGGGCTTGCGCTCGGCTACGCCGAGCATGGTCGGCTGGCTGGGGCCGTAGAGGTCGGCATCGAGCACGCCGACGCGCGCGCCCATGCGCGCCATGGCCATGGCGAGGTTGGCGGTGGTGGTGGATTTGCCGACGCCGCCTTTGCCGGAAGCGACGGCGATGATGTTTTTCACGCCCTTGATGGTGGCGATGCCGGGCTGGACTTTGTGGGTGGCGATGTCGGCGGACAGGTGCAGATGGATGGTGTCGCCGCAGCCCGCATCGGCCAAGGCCGTTTGAACCGATTCGGCAAGCTGCTGTTTGATGTGGCCGTAGGGGAAGCCGAAAACGAGTTCGACGTGCAGGCCGTCTTTTTCGCTGCGCACGCCTTTCACGGCTTTTTCCGCGCCCAGCGTGCGTGCCGTGCCGGGGATGGCGACGGCGGCGAGGGCTTGGCGATAAGTTTCTGTATTCATTTTGTTATCCTTTCCTGTTGATGGGTTGCCGCAGGCGGCGGCAGGCGGCGCATTTTAGCAGATTCCCCCGTGTTTCAGACGGCCTCCGGTGAGGCGCGGCAGTGCGGAAAAACAGGCCGTCTGAAAAGCCTCGTGTCAGGCAGCGGAAAAGCAAAGAGGCCGTCTGAAAACTCTGTTTTGGGTTTTTCAGACGGCCTCGGAAGAGGATGCGGCGGCGCGGCAAAAAGGCCGTCTGAAAAGCCTTGCAATAAGGGAGCGGAAAAGCAGGAGGCCGTCTGAACGTTTTCAGACGGCCTCTTTGCTTTTCAGACGGCCTTTTGGCTTTTGCGGGCCAGGGTCTGTTGACATTCGGCTTGCGGGACGGTTTTTTGAGTGAAAAATGCCCGAATGCAAGGAAAAAGCACAGCAAGATTGGACACTTGCGGGCATTTTTGACGCGGCAGGCGGGTATGTTTGTCCAAAACACCGCCGCAAGGCTGATTGTCAACAGACCCTAAGGCTCTTGCTGTTCTGCCATGTCTTCGTCCGCATAGGGTTGGCTGGCGGACAGTTCGGCGGGGTCGGATGCCGTTGGGGCGGTTGCGCCGCTTGCAGGTGGGGCGGTGTCGGGGGCGACGAGTTCGTCGATGTCGATGTCTTCGGCGTTGTTTGCGGCGGCGGTGTTGCCGATTTGTTTGTCGCGCATCTGCATATAGCCGTCGCGCACCATGATGTAGGGATCAAGGGCGGCATCGCCGATGCTGTCGGTGAGGTCAAGGTATTCTTCGCGGGTGTTGACGGCCTGCAAGGCGGTGGAGGAGACGCGGCCGGCGGTGGTGTGGAATATGGCGTTTTTCACGGGGTAGGCCATCAGGGCGGTGTTGCCGACGCTGTCGCGCAGGGTGGAGGGGCCGGTGATCGGGTAGACGAAGTAGTGGCTGTTTTTCCAGCCCCATGAAGCGAAGGTGTCGCCGAGGGTATTTTTGTTGTCGGGGATGCCGCCCGCGTCGGCGATGTTGATGAGGCCGCCGAGGCCGAAGGTGGTGTTGACGGCGACGCGCATGAAGTCTTCGCTGGCACGTTTGGCGTCGAGCCGTAGGACGTTGCTGCCGAAGCTGACGACGTCGCGCAGGTTGTTGAAGAAGTTGCGCACGCCGCCGCGCACGGGGGCGGGGGTGACTTTGCGGTAGCCGCGGGCGACGGGGGCGAGGACGTAGCGGTCGGCTTTGTCGTTGACTTTGAACATGAAGCGGTTGTAGCGCTCGTAGCGGTCGCGCACGGCGGGCGTGCCAACGTTTGTCTGCGCGGTTTGCGCGGCGGGGGCGGGCGTTTCAGTGTTTTCGTTTTGTCCGTCGGCAAAAACGGGGGCGGCGGCCATCAGGAGGGCGAGGGCGGCGGGGAGGGCGTGGCGTTTCATAGGTTCATCCATTCTCGGACTTCGTACAGATCGGCAAGATCGCGCACGGCTGCGGGGATGCCGCGCAGCTGCCCGCCGCTGCCGCGCAGGATTTCCAGCAGCAGGCAGAGGCAGGCGGAATCGGCGCGGCCGACGGCGGAGAGGTCGGCCTTGGCGGGTTTTTGCCCGAGCAGGCGGCGCAGGCGGCGCAGGGCGGCTTCGTCTACGGTTTTGACGGTGATGTCGCCCGACAGGCAGAGCACGCCGCCGCGGATTTCGCTGTCCATGGCTTATTTGCCGCCGTTTTTGGTTTTCAGGTCTTGAATCAGGCCGTCGAAACCTTTGTTTTTGATGGTTTCGCCAAACTGGTTGCGGTAGACGGTAACGAGGCTGGCGCCTTCGACGGCAACGTTGTAGACGCGGTATTTGCCGCCGCTTTGGTAGGTGGTGAAATCCATGTTGACGGGTTTGCTGCCGCTTTGGCTGATTTCGGTGCGGATGACGATTTCTTTGCCGCCTTTGTTGACGACGGGGTTGTTTTTCACGTCGACGGTGGAGTTTTTGAATTTGAGCATCGTGCCGGAATAGGTGCGGATGAGCAGGGTTTGGAACTCTTTGGCCAGCGCCTGTTTCTGTGCGGGCGTGGCCTGTGTCCAAGGCTGGCCGACGGCCTGCGCGGTCATGCGTTGGAAGTCGAAATAGGGCAGGGCGTAGTTTTCCGCTTCTTTGCGCACGGCGGCATCGTTGCTGCCGTTGGCTTTTTTCAGGATGGTGAGCACCTGCGCGGCGTTTTCACGCACTTGGGCGACGGCCTGCTGCGGTGTGGCGTGGGCGCTGCCGACGGCGGCGGCGATGATGGATGCTGTGTAAAGCGTTGTTTTCATATTGGTTCTCTCTTGTTAAGCGTTGTCGGAATCCGATTACGGTTGCGGCGCGTCCTGTTTTTCAGACGGCCTCGAATTGCCTTCGGCGAAATTGGTCATGAATTTGCCGATCAGGTTTTCCAGCACCAGGGCGGAATTGGTCAGCGTGATGGTGTCGCCTGCGGCGAGGTTTTCCGGGTCGCCGCCCTGCATCAGGCCGATGTACTGTTCGCCCAAGAGGCCGGAGGTGAGGATTTGCGCGGACACGTCGCTGCTGAATTTGTATTGGTCGTCGAGGCGGATGGCGACTTTGGCGCGGTAGCTCTGCGGGTCGAGGGCGATGCTTTCGACGCGGCCGACCAGCACGCCCGAGGCTTTGACCGGGGCGCGGGCTTTGAGGCCGCCGATGTCGGTAAACTCGGCGTAGACGGTGTAGCCCGCCGAGCCGCCGCCGCCCAGGCTGCTGCCGCCTGCGGCGCGGAAGGAGAGAAAGCCGAGGGCGGCGATGCCGGCCAACACAAAGAGGCCGACCCAAAATTCCATAATATTGCGTTTCATATCGTTATCCGGTGAACATAAAGGCGGTGAGGATGAAGTCGACGGCCAGCACGGTGAGGGCGGAGGACACTACGGTGCGCGTGCTGGCGCGCAGGATGCCTTCGGAGGTGGGCGAGGCGTGGAAGCCCTGGTGCACGGCAATCAGCGACACGGCCACGCCGAAGCAGGCGGATTTGATCAGGCCGTTGAGCACGTCGTAGCCGAAGGAAATATTGTTCTGCATCTGCGACCAGAAAATGCCGCTGTCGAGGCCGAGCCACTGCACGCCGACGAGATAGGCGCCGTAAATGCCGGCCACGTTGAAAATCGATGCCAGAAGCGGCATGGAAAACACGCCCGCCCAAAAGCGCGGCGCGACGACGCGGGCGACGGGGTTCACCGCCATCACGTTCATCGCTTCGAGCTGCTCGGTGGTTTTCATCAGGCCGATTTCGCTGGTCATCGCGCCACCCGCGCTGCTGGCAAACAGAATGGCGGCGAGCACGGGGCCGAGTTCGCGCAACAGCGAGGCGGCCACCATATAGCCCAAAATATCGGCGGATTTGAACTTGGCAAGCTGGGTGTAGCCCTGCAAACCGAGCACCATGCCGACAAACAGGCCGGACACGGCGATAATCAGCACCGACATCACGCCGGAAAAATACACCTGCCGCACCGACAGGCGCGGCCGCGCGAACGCCGTGCCGGAGCGCGCCAGAATCTGCATGAAAAACAGGCAGACGCTGCCGAGGGAGCGGATAAAGGCCAGCGTTTTCGCGCCGACGGTTTGAATGAAGTCCATAGTTTCGCGGGTTTCAAAAAAGGGTTTCAGACGGCCTATTTTAGGATTTTGAGGCCGTCTGAAAACGTGTTTTGCGGGTGAGTAACCACACCCACAGGGCTTTGCCCAGCTCGACCGCTAGCAGCAGGGTGATGAGGGTGCGGGTCTGCCACATTGGCGGCAGCAGGTCGGCGATGCTTTGCGCGGCGGCGGTTTCCCAAACGGGCAGGCTGGGCGAAAAATCCAAAAGCCGCAGCGGCAATTGCAGCAGTACAACCCAACGAACCCAGCGTCTGCCGCGTGCCAAACCGTATGCGGAAAGCGGCAGCAGGCAGTAAAGCAGCAGCGAGGACAGCGGCGCGGCGAGAAACAGCAGGCTCAGCGCGGCATCGTCCAAGGAAAATCCCGCCGCCGCGTCCGCCGTGCGCTCCGCCAAAAAGCTGTAAAGAAATGCGCCCGCTTCCGCGTATTGCCAAAGCGCGTAACAGAGCGCGGCCGCATCGAGTGCGGCAAGGGCGGCGAGGCAGAGGCGGTTTTTCGTCATGCGGCTTGTTCCGTGCGGCGGCTTTCAGACGGCCTTTCAGTCGCTTAGGCCGTCTGAAAGCTATCCGAGCAAATCGTCTTTCAGCGTCGTTGGCGCGGGGTAGCGGAAGGCGACGGGGCCGTCGGCTTCGCCGCCGATAAATTGGCGCACCCACGGCGAATCGAGTTCGCGCATTTCTTGCGGCGTGCCGGAGAACATGATTTCGCCGTGCGCGAGAAAAATCACCTGGTCGACGATTTGCAGCGATTTTTCAATGTCGTGCGTCACCATCACGCTGGTGGAGCGCAGGGCTTTGTTGACGCGGCTGATGAGGTGGGCGATGACGCCGAGCGAAATCGGGTCGAGGCCGGTAAACGGTTCGTCGTAAAGCATGATTTCGGGGTCGAGGGCGATGGTGCGGGCGAGGGCGACGCGGCGCGCCATGCCGCCGGAAAGCTCGGAGGGCATCAGGTTTTCCACGCCGCGCAGGCCGACGGCGTTGAGTTTCAGCAATACCAAATCGCGGATAACGGCTTCGGGCAGGCGGGTGAGTTCGCGCATCGGGAAGGCGATGTTGTCGAACACGGAAAGGTCGGTAAACAGCGCGCCGTGTTGGAACAATACGCCCATGCGGCGGCGGTGTTCGTAGAGTTCGGCATCGGAAAAGGCGGCGAGATCGCGGCCTTCGATGAGCACTTGGCCGGACTGCGGCTGTATCTGGCCGGTAATCAGGCGCATCAGGGTGGTTTTGCCGCTGCCCGAGCCGCCCATCACCGCCGCAAACGCGCCGCGCGGCACGGCGAAGCTGACATCGCGCAGGATGACGCGGCTGCCGTAGGCGAAGACGACGTTTTTCATTTCGATAAAGGGCTGGGGCATGAGGCGGCTCGGTGCAGAAAATGCGGCATTCTAAATATTGGTTGCGAAAGGGGCAAATGTCCGCCGCAGGCCGCCTTTTCAGACGGCCTGCGGCGCGGCAGGGCGGCATTATACGGCATAAACCTACACTGACGGCATAGGGGCTGTTGACACTCAGCCTTGCGGCGGTGTTTTTGGTAAAAATCCGCGCCTGCCGCGTCAAAAATGCTCGCAAGGTGTCCAACCTTGCTGCGCTTTTTTCCTTGCATCCGCAGATTTTTCCTCAAAAAACCGCTTCGCAAGCTGATTGTCAACAGCCCCAGGTGCGGGTGTTTCGGCGCTGCCGCGTCAGCGTTTTCAGACGGCCTTTCTGCCTGCGGCCGTGACGCGCCTCCGTTTGCCGCGTATCATCCGCCGCTTTGTCCGACAGCCCGAGGGCAGACAGCCTTTCGGGCGTATCAGAGAGGAGACGACGATATGCACCATTTTTCCGCGCAGGCCGAAAGCAAGGCCGGACGCTACGACGAACTTCTGCCGCAGCTGGCCGCGCTGCTGGCGGACGAGAGCGACCAAACCGCCAATCTCGCCAACACAGCGGCGGTGTTGAAAGAGGCTTTCGGCTGGCTGTGGGTCGGCTTTTATCTGGTTCGCGGCCGCGAGCTGGTGCTCGGCCCGTTCCAAGGGCCTTTGGCCTGCACGCGCATTCCCTACGGGCGGGGCGTGTGCGGGCAGGCGTGGCAGAAAAACGAAGTGATGCTGGTGCCCGATGTGGACGCGCACCCCGACCACATCGCCTGTTCCTCGCGCTCGAAATCGGAAATCGTCGTGCCGTTGGCGGATGAAGCGGGCAGGGTGTGGGGCGTGCTGGACGCCGATGCGGAAACCTTGGCCGCTTTCGACGAAACCGACGCCGACGGTTTGACGAAAGTAGCGGCGCTACTCTCGCGCGGCGCGGGGGCGCGGGAGGCCGTCTGAAAAACGGGTAAACCCGAATCCGACGGTGCGCTTTGCGCCAATCTTTCCGCCTGAAAGCTGGTATACAAAAGGCCGTCTGAAAACCCTTATTCAAGGTTTTCAGACGGCCTTTTTGTTGCGGCGGCGGTTTACAGGCCGTTTTGCGCCGCGCGGTTCAGGCGTTCGGCAAAGGCGGACAAATCGACGCCCGCAGCGGCGGCGGCACGGACGGCATCGTCGACACTCGTGCCGTTTTGCACGGCGTGGTACGCCCACAGCAGCGAACTGCGCGTGCCGGTGCGGCAGTAGGCGAGGACGGGGGCTTCCGACGAAGTGAGCAGGACTTGGAAGTTGTTGATGTCGGCGGCGGAGATGGCGGGCGCGGCGTTGATGGGTTGGTGCGCAATTTCGCCTATGCCGGCGTCGATGAGCCAGCGCTGCACTTGTGCGTAGGAGGGCTGGCCGTCTTCTTCGCCGTCGGGACGGTTGCAGATGACGCTTTTGATGCCGAGCCGCGCGGCTTCCTGCGCGTCGGCTTCGGTGAGCTGCGGGGCGATGTAGAGCGTGTCGGTGAGTCGGCGGATGGGCATGGGGTTTCCTTTCTCGGTTGGGGTTGGCGGCCGTCTGAAAGCAGGGTTTCAGACGGCCTTTTCGGTTTTACAGCCAGCCTGCGGCTTCGCGGCGGACGATGGCGGCGAGTGCGTCTATCCAGTCGGGGTTGTCGTTGAGGCAGGGGATGTAGCGGAATTGGCGGCCGCCCGCTTCGTGGAAGGTTTCGCGGCCTTCGACGGCGATTTCTTCCATGGTTTCGATGCAGTCGCTGACGAAGGCGGGGCAGATGACGTCGAGGGATTCGACGCCTTGTTTGGGCAGCTTGCGGAACATGTCTTCGGTGGCCGGTTCGAGCCATTTGCCGCCGCCGAAGCGGCTTTGGAAGGAGGCGGTGTATTCGTTGTCGGAGAGGCCGAGGGCGGTGGCGAGCAGGCGGGCGGTTTCGCGGCATTCGTCGGGATAGGGGTCGCCCGCGTCGGCGTGCGCCTGCGGGATGCTGTGGAAGCTCATCAGCAGGTGTTTGCCTTTGCCGTGTTCCTGCCAGTAGGCGGAGACTTGGCGGCGCAGGGCTTCGATGTAGCCGGGGTCGTTGTAAAAGCTGCGCAGGGTGCGCAGGGAGGGTTGGCTGCGGGTGCGCAGCATGGCGCGGGAGACGGCGTCGAGGGCGGCGCCGCTGCTAGATGCGGCGTATTGCGGGAAGAGGGGAAGGGCGAGGATTTTGTCGACGCCTTGGGCTTTGAGTTCGGCGATGGTGTAGGCGGTGTCGGGCAGGCCGTAGGTCATGGAGCAGCGGACGACGGCTTCGGGCAGGCGTTCGGCCAGGGCTTTGGTTTGGCGTTGGCTGTAGACCATCAGCGGCGAGCCTTCTTTGAGCCAGATTTTTTTGTAGTGGGCGGCGCTTTTTTTGGCACGGAAGGGGAGGATAAGGCCGCGCAGGATGGGTTGCCAGAGGAGCGGCGGCAGTTCGATGACGCGGGTGTCGGAGAGGAATTGGTGCAGGTAGGGGCGCACGGCTTCGGCGGTGGGGGCGGCGGGGGTGCCGAGGTTGATGAGGAGGATGCCGGTTTTGCTGGTGTGCGGTTTGGCGGGGGCGGGTTCTGCCTGGTAGCGTTTCATGGGTTTCCTTCGGGCGGTGTGCTGACGGGGTTTTCAGACGGCCTTTTCGGCGCGGCTTCGGAGGTGACGGCGCTCATGTCGGGCGCGGAGGCGTCGTTTTCGGGTGCGTCGGCGGGGGCGGTGTAGTCTTTGCTTTGTTCTTTGAACGGGGTGGCGGCCTCCTGCGCGCGGACTTCGGCGGGCGGCGGTTCGTTATCGGGCGCTCTGCCGCAGGCGGCAAGCAGGATGAGGAGGAGGGCGGCGGTTTTGTTCATGGCGGGCGGAGGCGGTTTTCGGTTTTACTTCGTTGCAGTTTCGCTTTCAGACGGCCTTTTCGGGTGCGGCGGCTTGGCGCGTCTGTTTATTGCTGCGCGGCGGTTTGCAGCAGCCATTGTTTGGTTTGCGCGATTTTTTCTTTGGCTTCGGGCGTGCAGCCTTGGGCGGTGAACAGTTTTTCGGAGGTGGCGCGGCCTTTGGCGTAGGCGGCTGCGGCGGTTTCGGCGATTTTCTGCCGGTCGAGGTTCAGGGCGGCGGCGTCGGCGCTGCTTTTGAGGCCGCGCAGCAGGGCGGTGTGCAGCTTGCCGCCGGGGGCGAAGAAGGGGTCGTCTTTTTTCGACAGGCCGCATTGCTCGGCTTCTTTGTGCAGGGTGCCGGCCAGTTGGGCGAGGTCGGTGAAGTTGACGAAGCGGGCGCGGGCGGCGGGATCGGGCGCGGCGGCAGCTGTGGCGGCGAAGAGGAGGGCGGCAAGCGCGGCGGGGATTTTCATGCGGGTTTCCTTTCAGTCGGTAACGGGTTCGCCGTTGTCGTGCAGCCAGCGGCGGTTGTCGAAATCGTATTGGTAATACTCGAAGGGTAGCAGCGGGTCTTTGTAGAAGAGGCTGTGTTTTTTGGTGTCTTCCCAATAGTTGTAAAGGACTTCGAAGCTGTTTTTGACATAGATGTCGGCATCGGCGAGGGTGTCGGGCAGGCGGCCGTTGGCGGCGCGGTAGCGTTCGACGGCTTGGGCGATGGCGGTCATGTCGCTGCGGGCGGCGCGGACGTAGTAGACGTTGGCTGCGACCATGAAGGCGGCTGCGGCCGACCAGACGAAGATGCGGAAGTTTTCCAGCTGTTTGGCCTGAGGGTTTTTGCGCGCCTTCCACCATGCGGCGGCGCGGACTATCAGCAGCGGCGGCAGGAAGACAAAGAGCATGAAGCCGAACATTTTCTGCGTGAAGAAAAAGGCGGTCAGGGCGGCGCAGACGAGGGTGGCGAGGTACGGACGGTATGCTTTGAGGTTTTTCATATCGGGGTTTCTTTAACCGGGCTTTCAGACGGCCTCAAAGCGGTAACAGGCCGTCTGAAAGCGAAGCTTCAACGAAGTTAAAACGGGTTTACAAATCGTCTTTCCTCGCCAGCACTTTGCGCGCGCCGCCGACGTCGGCAGCGGAAACGACGCCCGCTTCTTCCAGTGCGTCCATCATATTGGCGGCGCGGTTGTAGCCGATTTTTAGATGGCGTTGCAGGGAAGAAATGGAGGTTTTGCGCGTTTCGATCACGAAGGACACGGCGCGGTCGAACAAATCGTCCGCGCCCGCGTTGGGGTTGACGGCGTTGACGGTTTCCATCGCCGCTTCGCCCGACAGGAGGCCGTCGACATAGCTGGCGGGCGCCTGGCGTTTGATGTGCGACACGACTTCGTGCACTTCGTGGTCGGACACAAACGCGCCCTGTAATCGGGTCGGCTCGGCGTTGCCCGGCTGCAAAAACAAAAGGTCGCCGTATTTGAGCAGGTCTTCCGCGCCCATTTGGTCGAGGATGGTGCGGCTGTCGATTTTGCTCTGCACGGTAAAGGCCATGCGGGTGGGGATATTGGCTTTAATCAGGCCGGTAATCACGTCGACGCTTGGGCGTTGGGTGGCGATGATGAGGTGGATGCCGGCGGCGCGGGCTTTCTGCGCCAAACGGGCAATCTGCTGCTCCACGGCTTTGCGTTCGGTCATCATCAGGTCGGCCAATTCGTCTATCACGACGACAATCAGCGGCAGTTTTTCCAGCGGTTCGGGGTCGTCGGGGTTGAGGCTGAACGGGTTGGGGATTTTTTTCTCCGCTGCGGCGGCTTCTTCGATTTTGGCGTTGTAGCCGTCAAGGTTGCGCACGCCCAAGTGTGAGAGCAGGCGGTAGCGTTTTTCCATTTCGGCCACGCACCAGTTCAGCGCCTGCCCCGCCTCGCGCATATCGGTAACGACGGGACACAGCAGGTGCGGGATGCCGTCGTAAACCGAAAGTTCGAGCATTTTCGGGTCGATCATGATGAAGCGCACTTCGTCGGGCTTGGCCTTGTAGAGCATGGACATAATCATGCCGTTCACGCCCACCGATTTGCCCGAACCGGTCATGCCCGCCACCAAAAGGTGCGGCATTTTCGCCAAATCGCCCACCACAGGCACGCCCGCGATGTCCTTGCCCAGCGCCACGGTGAGCTTGGATTTGGCGTCGGCAAACACCGGCGCGGACAGGATTTCGCGCAGCGTCACTTCCTGCCGCCGGTCGTTCGGCAGCTCGATGCCCATCGTGTTTTTACCGGCGATGGTTTCGACGATGCGTACCGCCTGCAAAGACATCGAACGCGCCAAATCTTTGGCGAGATTGACAATCTGGCTGCCCTTCACGCCCTGCGCCGGTTCGATTTCGTAGCGCGTGATCACCGGCCCCGATGTGGCCGACACCACTTGCACGTCGATGCCGAACTCTGCCAGCTTGCTCTCGATGCGCTCGGCGGTCTGCTGCAAACGGTCGGGATCGATGGGGTGGACTTCGCCTTTGGGCGCGGAGAGCAGGCCGAGCGCGGGTTTGACGTATTCGCCGTTAGTGGGCGGTTCGGCCGGTTCGCCCTTATTGTCGAACAAGGCCGTCTGAACGGGCGCGGGCGGCGTCACTTCCAGTGGCGCGGATTTGCGGTTGCTGCTGGCGGCAGACAGGCGCGCCAGCGGCTCGGCGGTGATGTTTTCCGCCTCTTTTACCATGCGGCGCGTGGTTTTCGCGTCGGGCAGGTCTTTGACATAGGGCGAATTGCGGCGCGCGATTTTTTCCCACAGCCATTCGATGCGCCCGCCTATGCCTTCGAGCATATCGAGCCAGGATACCTGCGCGACAAAAGAAAACGCCAGCAGCACCAGCACCAGCGTCAGCAGGAAACTGCCGCCGCTGCCCAAGAGGCGGGCGGCGAAACCGCCGAGCACAAATCCCGCCAGCCCGCCCGCACCGACGGGCAGCGAATCGCCCAGCGCCTGCTGCCACAGCGCGTATTCCAAAACGGGGCTGAACAGCAGCAGCACCGCCAGCCCCGCCGCCGCCAGCTTCACGCTGTACGGCTTGGCGTCGGGCAGGCGCATCGGGCGGAAGTTTTTCCACAGCGCCACCAGCGCGGCGGCAATCAGCCACCAGGCCGACAGGCCGAACAGGTAATAGGACACGTCGGCGAAATACGCGCCGAACAGGCCACCCAGATTGTGCACGCCGTCTGAAACCACGCTGCGCGACCACGCGGGATCGTTCATGGCAAAGCTGCCCAGTGCCACGGCGGCATACACCGTGACCGTCAGGGCGGCGAGCCACAGCGTGTCGTGAATCAGATTGGCCAGATGCTCGGCGCGGCGGCGGATGCTTTGGTTGGACGCCGTGCCTGCTTTGGCGGCGGCTCTGCCGTCGGCCTTCCTGACTGCGGAACGGCGCTGCGTGCCGGTGGTTTTGCGCGGATTTTTGGATTTTTCGGGTTTGCTGCTCATAGGGGCGGGGGATGAAGGAATGAAGCCGTCTGAAAAGTGCAGGCGGCATAAAAACGCGGAATTATAGAGCATTTTCGCCGTGGGCGCGGTTGAGGCCGTCTGAAAGCGCGGCTGTGGCGCGGCCCAAACGGTTTTGGCTGCGCCGAAGCTGCGCTTTCAGACGGCCTCAAATGTTTACGGATAGCAGCCGCAGCCGAGGATGCAGGCTTGGCGTGCGCCGGTGGCCTGCGGCGGGCTGCTCGGGATGCGGTGTATCCAGCAGGCGGCAAGCCAGGCGAAGGCGGCGGCTTCGACCTGCTGGGGGTCGAGGCCGAGGGCGGCGGTAGACTGGATTGCGGTGTGCGGCAGACGTTCGGCCAGTTCGGCCATAATGACGGGGTTGCGCACACCGCCGCCGCAAACGTAAAGACGGCGGCTTTGCGGCGCGGCGCGGCGGATGTCGGCGGCGGCGGTTTGGGCGGTGAAGGCAGCGAGGGTGCGCGATACGTCGTGCGGGTTTTCGCCGCCGTCCAGCCGTTCGAGCAGGTAGGGCAGGGCGAAAAGTTCGCGGCCGGTGCTTTTGGGCGGGGTTTGCGCGAAATAGGGATGGTCGAGCAGGCGGCCGAGCAGTTTGGGCAGGACGCGGCCTTGCGCGGCGTGTTTGCCGTCGGCGTCGTAGGGCGTTTGCCAGATGTGCTGCGTCCAAGCGTCGGCGAGCATGTTGCCCGGGCCGGTGTCGAAGCCGAAGGCGGGGGCGTCGGGCGGCAGGACGCTGATGTTGGCAATGCCGCCGATGTTGAGCACGACGCGGGTTTCGTCGGGCGCGGCAAACACGGCCTGGTGGAAGGCAGGCACGAGGGGGGCACCCTGGCCGCCTGCGGCGATGTCGCGGCTGCGGAAGTCGCCGACGGCGGTGATGCCGGTGAGTTCGGCCAAAAGCGGCAGGTCGGCGAGTTGGACGCTGTATCCGTGTCCGGGGGCGTGGCGCACGGTTTGGCCGTGGCAGCCGAGGGCGGTGATGTCGGCGGGGGTGAGTTTGGCTTGGTCGAGCAGGTTTTGCACGACGCGGGCGTAGAGGCGGGAGAGTTCCTGCGCGAGCAGGCGGCTGCGGTGGATTTCGTCTGCGCCGCTGTTTTGCAGGGCGAGCAGGTCGTTTTTCAGACGACCTGAGTAGGGTAGGAAGGCGTGGGCTTCGGTGGCGAGGAATTTGGCGGCGCCGGTGCGGATGAGGACGGCGTCCGCGCCGTCCATACTGGTGCCGGACATGATACCGATGTAGCGCTGGGTGGTCATAAAGAGAGGCCGTCTGAAAACGGCGGTTTGGGACAATCGGGCGCGCATTGTAGCGCGATTGGCGCCTGGATGAGGGCAGAGGCCGTCTGAAATCTTATTGCGGGCTTTGGCTGCGCCGAAGCTGCGCTTTCAGACGGCCTTTGCCGTTTCGGTGTGGCGCAAGCCACGCACGCGGTTCGGGTTTTGGGGAAGGATGCTCGATCGGTTGGACGGCTGGGAATGCGTGCGTGGTTTGCGCTACACCCGTCTGCTTGTTTGCTACGGGCGTTTCCGGGAGGCGGTTTGTCGATAAGAAAGTTTGAGGCCGTCCCCGCCTGCGCGGGAATGACGTTTCTGAAAAGGCGATTGGGTAGGGTTTTTGTCGCGGGCGGACTTGGTGCTTGCGGCTGCTTTTGCGTTGGCAGGCAGATAGGGCGCACACCGTTCCGCCGCTGTAATGGATGTTCAGACAGCCTCTGCGGACGGCAATAAAGGCTTCGTTGGGCAGGGGTTGATCCCAACTTTTGCTGTTGGCGGGGTGTGGGGTTTTGAATGAAGCGGGCATCGCTTGTTTCCTGAAACGGGGCGGTTGTGGCACGGCGGAAAAACGGCAAGAGGCCGTCTGAATGTTTTTCAGACGGCCTCTGTGACAAAAAGGGTATGCCGAAACATACCCTTTGCGTAGTGCTTAGAATTTGCCGCCGGACTCGTTCACCATGTAGGTTACGGCCGCTTTGACTTCGTCGTCGGAGAGGGCGGTGTTGCCGCCTTTGGCGGGCATCATGCCTTTGTCGGTGAAGCCTTCGATGGCGTGTTTGAACAGAGTGTCTTTGCCTTTTTTGATGCGCGGCGCCCATTCGTCTTTGTGGGTGATGCGCGGGGTGTCGGGGATGGCGGAGGTGGCGGCGTGGCAGCCGAAGCACAGGCCGTCGAACACTTTTTTGCCTTCGGCCATCACGTCCGCACCACCTGCGGCATCCGCTGCGGGGGCTGCGCCGTCTTTGGCTGCGTCTTTTGCTTCGCCTGCGGGGGCGGAGGCGGTCGAAGCTGCAGCGTCGGAAGCGGCGCTGACTGCGGGTGCCGCGTCGGGATCGGGCAGGCTGCCGCCGGATTGGTTGGCCATGTAGACGATGGCGCGTTTGAGTTCGAGATCGGTCAGATCGGACTGGCCGCCCTTGGCCGGCATGGCGTTGAAGCCGTTCAGGGCGTGGTTGAAGAGGGTTTCGAAACCTTGTGCCAGACGCGGCGCCCAGTCGCCGTTGTGGGTGATTTTCGGGGCGTTCGGCGTGCTGCTGTCGGCACCGTGGCACTGGATGCAGACTTTGTTGAAGATGGAGTCGCCTTTGCGCTCGCCGACGGGAATGCCGTCGCCTTCCAATACGCTGCCTTGTGGCTGGATGCGTGTCTGGGTGGCTGCGGCGGTGGTTTGCTCTACCGTGCCGGGTTTGTAGCCGCCGGAGGCAAGCTGCACGAGGAAGTAGAGGGTGGCCAGCAGAATGACGATGCCGCCTATCAGGGTTGTGAGGGCGGAACCGCGGGCGTTTCGGTTGGTAAGGTGGTTCATGTTATTTAAGCCTCGCCGTTTTTTTGTGTAGTGATGAGGGGTTTGTGCCGGGTCGCGAAACCCGATTGTTAATATCAATTAACAATAATTTGCGGATTATACTGAATTCAACCCTGCTTTCCAATCTTTAAAATTTGGTTTATCTCAAAAGTTGTGGAGATTGCGCGGCGGTGTGCTGCGGGGCGCGTCTCGACCGACTTAGAGCGGTAAGGTTTGCGAAACGGCGTGTTTGTGGGATAATGCGCGCCTTTCCGTACCCGTAGCTCAGTTGGAAGAGTGTCGGTTTCCGAAGCCGAAGGTCGCTGGTTCGATCCCAGTCGGGTGCGCCATATCCGAGGCCGTCTGAAAATCCCCCGCAGGGTGTTTTCAGACGGCCTTTTCCGCGTTTTGCGCCGAGGAGGAATCTGTGCTTGCCTGTTAACGGAGTTTGCGTTATCTTATGCACTCTTTACTTTTTTAAACACTTTGCGCTCCAAGCCGATTTTGAAATCCTCCGGTTGTCGCCGGCTCATCCGTTCGCGTACCCCAAACCGCCGTTCGGAAAACCGACATTACCGTTGTGCAGCGAAGCCCGGGTTTATTATTGGTTTGCAGGCAGAATAAAAGAGGCCATCATGCAATTATCCGGTGCACAAATCCTTGTGCAGAGTCTGAAGGCGGAAAACGTGGAATACGTTTTCGGCTATCCCGGCGGCGCGGTGCTGGAAATCTACGACGCGCTGTTCCAATTAAACAAATTCAAACACATTCTGGTACGCCACGAGCAGGCTGCGGTTCACGCGGCAGACGCCTATGCCCGCGTCAGCGGCAAGGTGGGCGTGGCTCTGGTGACGTCCGGCCCGGGTGCGACCAACGCGCTCACGGGCATCGCCACGGCCTATTCCGATTCGATTCCGCTGGTAGTGATTTCCGGCCAGGTCGGCTCGCCCGCCATCGGTTCGGACGCGTTCCAGGAAATCGACATGATCGGTGTGTCGCGTCCGTGCGTGAAGCATAATTTCCTTGTGAAGCACATCGACGATCTGGTGCCCACCGTCAAAAAAGCCTTTCAAATCGCCCGCACCGGCCGTCCCGGCCCGGTGGTAATCGACATTGCCAAAGACGTGACGCAGGCGATGGCGAAATTCAGCTATCCGCAGGAAGACGTTTACATCCGC
This sequence comes from Neisseria sp. WLZKY-1, assembly GCF_046546535.1. Lineage (NCBI taxonomy): Bacteria > Pseudomonadati > Pseudomonadota > Betaproteobacteria > Neisseriales > Neisseriaceae > Neisseria > Neisseria sp. WLZKY-1. Next base: position 32,243 of record NZ_JBKGTW010000004.1, on the reverse strand, counting down.
TCCTACCAGCCCGTATTGAACGGCCACACCGGCCAGATGAAAAAAGCGGTGCAGGTGCTGGCGGCGGCCAAACGCCCGCTGGTTTATTTCGGCGGCGGCGTTATTCTCGGCAACGCGTCCGAAGAACTCGCCCGCTTTGTCGCGCTGACCGGCGCACCGTGCACCGCCACGCTGATGGGCTTGGGCGGATATCCTTCCGACAACAAACAATATCTCGGCATGCTCGGCATGCACGGCACTTACGAAGCCAATCTGGCGATGCAAAACGCCGACGTGGTGTTGGCCGTCGGCGCGCGTTTCGACGACCGCGTGGTGTCCGTGCCGGCCAAGTTTATGGAAAAGCCGAAAAAAATCATCCATATCGATATCGACCCGTCCAGCATTTCCAAACGCGTGCGTGCCGATGTGCCGATAGTCGGCGACGTGAAAAACGTGCTGCGCGATTTGGCCGACATCTGGCAGAACCAGCAGGTCGCGTTCAACGAAGCCACGCTGGAAAAATGGTGGCAGACCATCGAAGCATGGCGCGCCCGCGACTGCCTGCGCCTGCCCGAGAGCGACGTTATCCTGCCGCAGACAGTAATCAAAACGCTGGCGCAAATCACTGATAACGACGCCATCATCACCTCCGACGTCGGCCAGCACCAAATGTTCGCCGCCCAGTTCTATCCTTTCAGACGGCCGCGGCAGTGGCTCAATTCGGGCGGACAGGGCACGATGGGCGTCGGCCTGCCCTATGCCATGGGCGCGTATCTCGCCGACCCCTCGAAAGACGTGTGCTGCATCACCGGCGAGGGTTCCATCCAAATGAACATTCAGGAACTCTCCACCTGTTTCCAATACCGCCTGCCCATCAAAACCATCTGCCTGAACAACGGCTATCTGGGCATGGTGCGCCAGTGGCAGGAGCTTTATTACGGCGACCGCGAATCGGAAACCTATTTCGACTCCCTGCCCGACTTCGTCAAACTGGCCGAAGCCTACGGCCACGTCGGCATGCGCATCGACAAGCCCGCCGACGTCGAAGGCGCGCTGCGCGAAGCGCTGGCGATGAAAGACCGCTTCGTATTCATGGATTTCATCACCGATAAAAAACAAAACGTCTTCCCCATGGTCGGCAACGGCAAAGGATTGGACGAAATGGTGCTGCCGCCGCATATGCGCGAGCGCAAGGCCGACAGCGACGTCAACGACGTACACGACCGCAACTACGACACAAGGAGCGTGCCATGAGACACATCTTATCCGTTCTGATGGAAAACGAATCGGGTGCGATGAGCCGCGTGGTCGGCCTGTTTTCCGCGCGCGGCTACAACATCGACTCCCTGTCCGTCGCCGCCACCGAAGATCCGACCCTGTCGCGCATGACCATCGCCACCCAGGGCGACGACACCGTCATCGAGCAAATCACCAAGCAGCTCAACAAACTGATTGAGGTGGTGCGCGTTATCGATTTGAACGACAGCCGATATGTCGAACGCGGCCTGATGCTGGTGAAAGTGCGCGCCGTTGGCAAAGACCGCGACGAAATCCTGCGCCTGACCGAAATCTACCGCGGCCACATCGTCGACGTCAGCGACAAAAGCTACACCGTCGAAGTCACCGGCACCACCGACAAACTCGACTCCTTCCTCGAAGCCGTCGGCCGGCCCCTGATCCTCGAAACCGTGCGCACCGGAGCGGCGGGTATCGGGCGCGGCGAGCGCATTTTGAAAATCTGAGCGTTCAGACGGCTGCAAAGCCCTTTGAGGCCGTCTGAAAACCTGTTTCCACATCTATATAAGGAGTGTGACATGGCCAACATCAAAATCGCCGCCACCATCGCCGTCAAACCCGAACACCGCGCCGAACTCGCCGCTGTGTTTTCCGAACTCGTCGCCGCCAGCCGCGCCGAAGCGGGCAACCTGCGCTACGACCTCCACCAGGACATTGCCGACGAAAACCGCTTCGTCTTCTTTGAAAACTGGCGCGACCAGGCCGCCGTCGACAGCCACAACGCCAGCGCCCATTTCCAAAACTTCCTCAAAGCCATAGACGGCAAAACCGCCGCCGTCGACATCGTCCTGCTGCACGACGTGTCCGACAACGGCAACTGAATCTCCAACCCATCCCGAAATAAGGAAACCCAAATGCAAGTTTATTACGACAAAGACGCCGACCTCTCCCTGATCAAAGGTAAAACCGTCGCCATCATCGGCTACGGCTCGCAAGGCCACGCCCACGCCGCCAACCTGAAAGATTCCGGCGTCAACGTGCTTATCGGCCTGCGCCAGGGCGGCTCGTGGAAAAAAGCCGAAGCCGCCGGTTTTGAAGTGCTGTCCGTTGCCGAGGCCACCAAAAAAGCCGACGTCGTCATGATTCTGCTGCCCGACGAAAACCAGCCTGTCGTGTACAAAAACGAAATCGAACCCAATCTGAAACAGGGCGCCACTTTGGCCTTTGCCCACGGCTTTAACGTGCATTACAACCAAATCGTGCCGCGCGCCGATCTGGACGTCGTCATGATCGCCCCCAAAGGCCCCGGCCACACCGTACGCAGCGAATTCCTCAAAGGCGGCGGCGTGCCTTCGCTGATTGCCGTTTACCAGGACAAATCCAGCAAAGCCCGCGACATCGCCCTGTCCTACGCCGCAGCCAACGGCGGCACCAAAGGCGGCGTGATTGAAACCAACTTCCGCGAAGAAACCGAAACCGACCTGTTCGGCGAACAGGCCGTATTGTGCGGCGGCGCGGTCGAGCTGGTGAAAGCCGGTTTTGAAACTCTGGTGGAAGCCGGTTACGCTCCCGAAATGGCTTATTTCGAGTGCCTGCACGAGTTGAAACTCATCGTCGATCTGATGTACGAAGGCGGCATCGCCAATATGAACTACTCGATTTCCAACAATGCCGAATACGGCGAATACGTAACCGGCCCCGAAGTGATTACCCCGGACACCAAAGAAGCGATGAAAAAAGCGCTCTACCGCATCCAAAGCGGCGAATACGCCAAAATGTTCATCCAGGAAGGCGCGGCCAACTACGCCAGCATGACCGCCCGCCGCCGTCTGAATGCCGACCACCAAATTGAAAAAGTCGGCGCGCAACTGCGTTCGATGATGCCGTGGATTGCCAAAAACAAACTGGTGGATTTGGATAAAAACTAATCCCGCGGTCAAGCAAAAAGGCCGTCTGAAAACCCCGAAACAGGGTTTTCAGACGGCCTTTTTTGTTTTGCCTGACCTGTCAGGGGGTGTTGTGGGAACGGGAAGGCCGTCTGAAAGTGCGGCGGCGCTTTCGGAAACGGTATGTTCGCATTTGTGTTCCGAAGGGGCAGGCGGATACGGTTTTTGTACATGGTGTCCTTCCGCCGCGCCGATGTCTGCTTTGCCGTGTGATTCAGAAACGGATTGCACGGGTTGTCTGCCGCGTTGCCAATGTATGAGGCCGTCTGAAAACCCTGTTTCGGGGTTTCAGACGGCCTCTTTTGTGCAGAGCCGTTTAACGGGGTTGGCAGGTGGTGTCCACACGGTTGCCGTAGGGGTCTTTGAAGCTGAAATAGGCGTCGCCGCTTTTTTCGTGCCATTCGGCGCCGCTGCCGAACAGGCCGCTGTTGCCCACGTAACGTTCGCCCGAGGCGGAGGAAGTACGGTGGAGGCGCGCCTGTTTGTTGTCGAGCGTCAGATACAGCGCGTCGCCTTCGCGGCGGAGGTTGACGGTCGAGCCGTTTTCGCAACTGTAATGGGCTGCGCGTTGGTTGCCGACGTAAGCACCGCCGTCGCCGCGCGCTCTGTCGTAGCGGTTGCGGCGCTCTTCGCGGTCGAAATCGCGGTCTTGTTCGGGGCGCGGAACGTATTCTTCGTATTGGCGGCTTTCGTGGCGGCGCGGCCGCTGCGGGCGGTAGTCGTCGTCATAGTCGGCGTCAAAGGGGACGACGCAGGCGGACAGCAGCAGGGTCAGCGAAGCGGGAACGGCCAGATAACGTAGTTTCATAATGGTTTTCCTGTATGGTTAAGAAAATCTTCCGTGCGAGGGTGGCGCCATCTTAGCCCAAGCCCCGTGGGGCGGCAGCAGGGTTAACTGAGATTTACGCCGTGCCGCGCGGCGTGTCGGGGCTGCGCTTTCAGACGGCCTTTTGCGTAAACGGATCGATAAAAATATCCGTATAAACAGGGTGTTGTTTTATTTTCTGTTAATATCTGTAGGAATTTTGCGGCAAGGGCGTCCAATGCGTATGCCGTTCCCGATGTGCGGAACGTTTCCCTTCGATAACCGACAAAGGAATAAACATGAAACAGAAACTGCTCCCTTTATTGTGTGTTTTGGCTGCGGCGGCCTGTGCGCCGAATCAGGATAACACAGCCCAATCTGCGGCGGCATCGGCCGTTCAGACGGCCTCTGCCGTGCCGCAGGCGGCGGGCGCGTGGACGGCGGACGGCGCGCTGGTGCGTTTTGTCAGCAAAAAAAACCAACACGCAGCAGAAAACGGTTGAGGAAGAATCGGCGTTTTCCGCGTCTTCGGCCAAGCTCGATGCGGACGGCGCGTTTGCTATGACCGTGGATTTGGCCAGCGTGAAAACCAATATCGACATCCGCGACCAGCGTTTGCGCGACTGGGTGTTTGAAACGGCGAAATTCCCGCAGGCAACGGTTTTGGGCCGTTTGGATGCGGCGGCAATAGATGCTTTGAAAACGGAAGGGGAAACGGATCTGAAACAGCCGCTGGTGCTGGAGGTGCACGGGCAGAGGCTCGACATCACCGCCGATTTGCGCCTGAAGCGGACGGCGGACGATACGGTGGAGGTGTCCACCGCGCAGCCTGTGGTGCTGGACGTGCAGCAGATGGACATGGCCGGCGGCGTGGCGAAGCTGGTGGAAGTGATGGGTTTGGCGTCGATAGACGGGCAGATTCCGGTGATGTTTGCCGGTACGTTTGTACGCAAGCCGTAAGCAAATCGGCAAAAAGGCCGTCTGAAAAAACCTTTTGCGGGTTTCAGACGGCCTTTGCCGTTTGGCACGGCGGCAGGCGGGAGGCCGTCTGAATGGTTCGAACAGGCTTTCAGAAGCGTCATTCCCGCATTCATATTTCGAAGGGTGCAGACGGGAACAGTCTTTGCCCTGTGTTTTGCTCCGTGCGGTCGACTTTGCCGCTGATGAAACCAAAAGGCCGTCTGAAAAGCCGTTGGCAGTTTTCAGACGGCAGGTATCATATAGAACGCGCGCGTCGCGGGGCGGTACACGCTACGCACGATACAAAGGCCGTCTGAAAACCTTTTCGGGTTTTCAGACGGCCTGGTTGTCTGCGCGGCGGGGGCAGTCTGCGGTTTCGCTTTCGCTGCTGTCGGCTTTGCCCTAGGGTCTGTTGACAATCAGCCTTGCGGCGGTGTTTTTGGCAAAAAATACCCGCCTGCCGCGTCAAAAATGCTCGCAAGGTGTCCAACCTTGCTGTGCTTTTTTCCTTGCATTCGGGCATTTTTTACTCAAAAAACCGTCTCGCAAGCTGAATGTCAACAGCCCCTAGCGGCGGGAAAACTGGATGCCGAGCTGTTTCAGTTTGCGGTAGAGGTGGGTACGTTCGAGGCCGACTTTCTGTGCGACGCGGCTCATGTTCTGGCCTTCCTGCGAGATGTGGTATTCGAAATAGCGGCGTTCGAGTTCTTCGCGCAGTTCGCGCAGCGGCATGTTGAAGTCGAGTCCGCCCATGATTTCGGCGGCGGGCGCGCTGTCCTGCTGCGGGCGGCCGAGCAGGGCGGCAACGGCATTTTCGCCGATTTCGCCGTCTTCGCCGGCCAGTATCAGGTTTTTGACGACGGTGTGGAGCTGGTCGAAGTTGCCCGGCCAGCCGTATTGCTGCAAGGCGGCGAGGGCGGCGGCGCTGAATTTGGCGACGGGGATTTTTTGCGTTTCGGACAGCTCGGTGGCGATTTTGTTGACGAGGAAGGCGATGTCTTCGGGCTGGCTGCGCAGGGGCGGGATGGCGATGGTGAGGCCGGAGAGCAGGGCGGCCAAGCGGGTGTCGTAGTTGGGGTTGTCGAGCATTTCTTCGGGGCGGCGGGTGCTCGGGCAGATCACGCGCACGCCGAGGCGCTCGGCTTTGTCGAGCAGAAAAACGATGCCCTGATGAATGGTTTTGCTGTATTGGGCGATGTCGTTAAGGTAGAGGACGCCGCCGGCGGCTTTTTGCAGCAGCTCCATCGGGGTGTCGACGATGCATTCGGTTTTCGGTTCGACCCAGGCGGTGCCGTTTTTGTGGAAGTAGCGGGCGACGGTTTCAAAGGGGGAGCCGGTTTCGCCGGTGAGCAGGACGGCGCCGCTCTGGCGCACGGCGGCTTCGATGCGGCGGTTCATTTCCTGCACGGCGGGGCTGTTGCCGAGTTTGTCGAGCGAGAGGCCGGCGGCGGCCTGCATTTCGCCGTATTTGAGGGCGCGCTCGACTGTGCCGAGCAGCTTTTTCAGGGCGATGGGTTTTTCGAGGAAGTCCATCGCGCCGATTTTGGTGGCTTCCACGGCGGTGTCGATGCTGGCGTGGCCGCTCATCATGACGACGGGCATGGTGAGCTGGCCGTTTTTCGCCCATTCTTTGAGCAGGGTGATGCCGTCGCAATCGGGCATCCAGATGTCGAGCAGCACCATGGCGGGACGGGTCTGGTTGCGCAGCTGCCGCGCTTCTTCGGCGTTTTCGGCGAGGGCGACGGTGTAGCCTTCGTCTTGCAGAATGTCGGACAGCAGGTCGCGGATGCCGATTTCGTCGTCTACGATAAGGATGTCGTTACTTCTCATGGTCGCTTTCTACCGGTACGGGTAAGGTGATTCTGACGCAGGCGCCGCCTTCGGGCGGGTTGGACAGGCTGATGCGGCCGCCGTGTTCTTCGATGATTTTTTTGACAACGGGCAGACCGAGGCCGGTGCCGCCGGGTTTGTCGGTGACATAAGGCTCGAAGGCGTTGATGAGCATGTCGCCGGTGAAACTTTTGCCGTTGTTGGCAACGGTCAGGCCGACGCTGCCTTCGGATACGGTGGTGTGGATGCGGACAAGCGGCTGCGGCGCTTCTTCGGCGGCTTCGGCGGCGTTTTTGAAGATATTGTGCAGCACTTGGCGCATCGCCGTGGTGTCGGCCTGTATGGTGGCGGGTATATTACTCAAATCGGCTTCAAATGTACACGCGCCCGCTTCGTAGAGCAGCAAAACTTCTTCAATGAGGCGGTTGAGATCCTGCGGCTCGGGTTTGAGCGCGGGCGAGCGGGCGTAGTTGCGGAAGTCTTCCACCATTTCCTTCATGGCGGCCACTTGTTTGACGATGGTGTCGGTGGAGCGGATGAGGATTTGCGCATCCTGTTCACCCAGTTTGTCCTGGAGCTTCCACGCCAGCCGCTCGGCGGAGAGCTGGATGGGGGTAAGGGGGTTGCGGATTTCGTGGGCGAGGCGTTTGGCGACTTCGCCCCAGGCGGCTTCTTTTTGCGCGCGCACAAGCAGGGTGATGTCGTCGAACACCAGCACCGTGCCGCCGCCGGTGTCTTCGGGGAGGGGGACGGCTTTGCACAGGAGGATGCGCGGTTCGCCGCCGCCGGTATAGGCCGTCTGAACGGGCTTGTCCTGCGCGCCGGTGTCGAGGACGGTTTGGAACAGTCCTGCCAGTTGGGCGCAGGACGTTTCGTCTTGCGGCCAATCGCGCCAGCGGCGGCCGGAAAGCGGCGGCAACGGCAGGCCGAGAATGTTTTGCGCGCTGCGGTTGAAGGTGTTCAGACGGCCTTCGTGGTCGAGGGTGACGACGCCCGCCGTCAGGCTTTCCAATACGGTTTCGAGATAGTGGCGCGCGGCTTCCTGTTTGAGGCGGTTGAGCTTTTCGGCGTCGCTGGCGATGGCGAGCTGCCCGGTCATGTGGTTGAACAGGCGGGTGAGCTGGCCGAGTTCGTCGTTGCGGTAGACGGGGCGGCGTTGGGAAAAATCGCCTTCGGCCACGGCTTTGGCGCCTTCGGAGAGCGACAGGATGGGCTCGATGAAGCGGCGCGAGAAGTAGAGGGCGATCACCAGCGCCAGCATCACGGAGAGTAGGGCGGCGGCGAGCAGGGTGATGAGGAAGAAGGTTTGCAGACCCTGCTGGGCGTAGGTGAGCTGGGCGTATTTGCCGCGCGCGGTTTCGATGAGTTCGGCGTCGCGTGCGACGTTGTCGGGGATAGGCCGTCTGAAAAAGAGCGCCTGCTCGCGGCCGTTTTGCGGCGGCAACGGCAGCCAGCCTTCGGCGTAGAGCCTGCCGTTGATGCTGACGACGCTGCGGGCGGAGCCGGTTTGTTTCAAACGGGCGGCGGTGTCGCCGTCGGGCTGCGGCGGCGGCAGGGCGGCGGGGTTGGAGATGATTTGTGTGCTGTTGTCTGCAAGGCGGTAGAGGCCGGTTTGGCCGAATGCGGCGGCTTCGCGGCTTTGTCTGACGGTCTGCGCCGCATCGGCGCCCATCGATACGGCGCTGATCACTTCGATTTGCAGGCCTGCGGCGCGGCGCACGCTGTCGTCGAGGGCGGCGTCGAGGGCGGATTTGCTGAGGGTCAGGCTGCTTTCGAGCGCCTGCGCGGTGTCGTTGCCGAACCAGGAATGGATGCTGTATGAGATGAACTGCGCCGACACGCCGAAGAGAAAGAGTGCGGGCAGCACGGCTACTAGGCAGAACATCAGCGCCAGCCGCCGCGCCAGCCGCGAGCCGAGCATATTGTATTGGTTGTGGCGCAGCAGCAGCCAGCCGTAACGCAGCAGCATGGCCAGCAGCACGGCGACCATCAGGCCGCCTGCGACAATCAGGTGCCAGAAGTATTCGGAGAGCGGACTGCCGCTGTTGGTGGCGACGGTAAGGCCGTACACCAGTGCGGCGGCCAGCAGGAAGAAAATCAGATAGCGGCGGTGCATGGTTCAGCCTTTGCTGACCGACAGGGTTTTCCAGCCGGAATCGAGCTGCCAGTTTTTGGCGGTGAGCGAGTTGATTTGGAAGGGCTTGGGCAGTTGGGCGGTGCTCAGCGTCAGACGGATTTCGGCCTTCACTTCGTGCGCGTCGGTGTCGTCGAGCGTGCCTTTGGGCAGCACGCGCCAGTTGGCGATGGCGCCGATGCCGCGCAGGGCGGTGTCGAGGCCGGCGTATTCGGTGGAAAAGGTGCCGACGGTGACGCGGTAGCGGTTGGTGAGCGGGTGGAAGGAGAGTTTGTAGGCGACGTCGTTGTCGCTGCCGACGAGCTGGCCGAGCTTGAATTTGTAGGCGGCCATGGTCGGTGCGGAGAGGCGGTAGCTGAGGGTGAAATAGAGCGGCACGCCCTGTTGCAAAGCCTGTTTGAGCTGGTCGGGCAGTTCGGTATGGAAGCGGCTGCTGATGTCGAGCTGGCCGCTTTCGGTGAGCACGGCCGCGCTGCGCGTGGGAGCGATGCTTTCGGCAGCGGCTTCAGACGGCCGCAAAAGCAGCACGGCGCCGCAGAGCAGGGCGGCGGCCGTGCGGGCGTGTTTACGGGCGTTTGCGGATAAGTGCGTAAAAAAAGCCATCTTGGGAAGGAGTGGGCAACAGGGTCTGCGGATCGGAGCAGGAGGCGTCGGCGTGGCGGGCGAGGAAGCGTTGCAGTTGCAGGCTGTTTTCTTCGGTGAAGAGCGAGCAGGTGGCAAAGAGCATGCGCCCGCCGGGTTTGACCGTTGTCCACAGTGCATCGAGCAAACCCTCCTGCTGGCGGGCGGTTTTGGCCGCGTCGGTGGGGCGACGCAGCCATTTGATGTCGGGATTGCGGCGCACCACACCCGAAGCCGTGCAGGGTACGTCGGCCAACACCGCGTCAAACTGCCTGCCATCATACCACGAAGCCAAATCCCGCGCGTCAGCGGCGGCCAGCGAGGCCGTCTGAAAGCCCAAGCGGCTCAAATTGTCGGCCACGCGTTTCAGACGGCCTGCGTCGATGTCGAGCGCGGTCATCCCGCAATCGGCCATCTCCAAAATATGCCCCGTTTTGCCGCCCGGCGCGGCGCAGGCATCCAAGATGCGTTCGTCGTTTTGCGGCTGCAACAGATACGCTGCCTGCTGTGCGCCGAAGTCCTGCACCGACACCAGGCCGTCTGAAAAACCGGGTAGGCTGCCGACCGGCACGGCCTCGGCCAGCGTTACCGCGTAATCGTCAAGCGCACGCGCCTCAATGCCCGCTGCGGCGAGCTTGGCCAGATAACTTTCGGCATTGCCGTGGCGGCGGTTGACGCGCAGCGTCATCGGTGGATGGCTTTGCAGCGCGGCGGCGATATTGTGCCAATGCTTCGGATAATGGTTTTGCAGATAGGCCAGCCACCAGCGCGGCAGATTGTATTTCGCCACATCGTCGGCCTTGCACCACGAGGCGAGCTTGTCGCGCTCGTGCAAAAAACGGCGCAACACGGCGTTGGCAAACGAGCGGTACTGCCCGCGCCCGATGCGGCCGACGGCTTCCACCGCCTCGTTCACCACCGCGTGCGGCGCGTTGCGCGTGTAATGAAGCTGGTAGAGCGCGGTAATCAGCAGGCTTTCAAGCTCTTGATTGTCAATCGGCTTGTTCAACAGCTTGCCGAGCATAAATTTGAGGCTGCCGAGATAACGCTGGCTGCCGTAAGCAATGTCTTGCAGCGCGCCGTTTTCCTGCGCGCTCAAATCGGGATGCGCGGCACGAATACGCGCCAACACATCTTGCAGGTTTTGACCTGCGGCCACGGCAGCGGCGGTTTCGGCGGCAAGTTTCTGGGCGAGAGCCATGCTCATAACGGGATTCCTGTTTGCAAGGGTTTCAGACGGCCTTTTGCAGTGTGAGGCCGTCTGAAAAGACGAAGGGGACGAAAAAGCGGCGATTATACGGCAGACGGGGTTTCAGACGGCCTCTGCCAGATACGACACAGCATCGGCGAGGCGTTCGGGGACTTGGTGGAAATGGCTGCCGCTGTTGAGCGCAAAGGCCGTCTGAATGCCGCGCCCGCGCCACAGGTTTTCGGTGAAACGCATATGGTCTTCTACTGCCGCCATGCGCGGGTTTTTGCTGTTTTTTTCCGTGTCGCCGATGGAGAAATACGCGCGTTGCGGCGGCTTGGGCATAGCGTTGACGGCGGCAAAATCCGTCCAGCCGTCAAACCACAGCGAGCCGGAAACGCAGGCAGTCCGCCCAAACGGGCTTTCCCGATAGGCGCACCAGGCGGCAAACAAACCGGCCAGCGAGTAGCCCGCGATGCCGCGCCATTGGGGGCGCAGGTTCAGACGGCCTTCGATGTCGGACAGCGCGTCTGTCAGCCAAACCAGATAATCCGCCGCGCCGCCGCTAAAATCGGCCGCCTTTTTAAACACGCGCGGCGCAGGCCAGGGCGTGAACGAGCGTTCCCAATCCGCCTCGTCGAGCGCAAGCAGCATCAGGCCGTCTGAAAACAGCGCCGCGAGCGCGTCGGCCTCGTGCGGCTGTAAAAAAGTCAGCACCAGCGGCGTGTCGGACGCGGCGTTTTCGGGCACGTAAACGCGGAAGGTTTTTTGGTCGAGGGTAAAGGTATGGGTCAATTTCATGATGATTTTTTGTTTTCAGACGGCCTTTTTGAGGTTACCCGCCTTGTTGTTCCGGCAGTTTCGCTGCTTTGCGGTCAAATGTGGCGAAGCAGGTGTAGGTCGGGTCGAGACCCGACACAATTCTTAAATCATCTGTTTGTTGGGTTTTTAACCCAACCTACCTGCCGCACCATTGGCGTTCGCACGGTACACCGTCGTGATTGCCGTCCATTTTGGTGTTGGGGCAGTTGTGCAGGAAAAATTCGGCCTCTTCGCAAGAAGTCATTTGCGAGCAGTGCATACGACCGTCGCAGCGGAATTTTTGGGCAGACGTATTGCTTTTCTTCAGCTTGGGTTTGGCTTTGTTTTCGATGGCGGAAAGCGTGGCAGGTTTGTTTTTTTGCCAAAGAGCTTGGATTTCGTGGCTGTAAAAGTGCCAAATTCCTGCCGATATGGCGATGATAAAAATAAGTTTTTTCATTGTGTTATGTGCAAAACGGTTAAAGATGTGTGTTAACGGCAAATTGCCCAAGGCCGTCTGAACACGATATTCAGCCAAACAATTCGGCGTGCGAACCCAAACGATAGAGCAAAATGGTTTTGCGTGCTTCGTCGCGGCTGTAAACCAGCAGCAAATCGGGTTTGCCGTGGCATTCGAGATAGCCGACGTAATGGCCGATAAGCGGGTGCTCTTTGTATTTGGCGGGCAGAGGTTCGCCCGATACGAGCAAATCCAAAACGGTTTTGACGGCCTGTTGCGCGGCCTTGTCGTGTTGGTAGCGTTTGCTGTCTTGCTTGAATTTGTTGGAAATTTCCAGCGTGTACATTACCACCCCAAATCGCGCATCAAATCTTCGACGGTTTCATAGCGCGTGCCGCCGTTGCGCTCCAAATCAGCGACGGCGGCCAGCGTTTCGGCATTCGGCCGCGCCAAGCCTTCGGGCAGCTCGGCTTTGGCGGCAAGCTGGGTCAGCAGCATTCGGGTAATGGCCGACAAGTCCAAACCCAAGGCTTTGGCGTTGGCAGCAGCTTTTTGTTTGATGTCGTTGTCGATGCGGATGGTCAGGGTGCTGTCCATGATGCGCTCCTGTCATTACGTTTTGTACTGACGACATTGTAAGTGCAGATTTGTAATTACGCAATTTGTTCGGGGAAGCAAAAGGCCGTCTGAAACGGGAAACGGCGTTTCAGACGGCCTTTGCCGATGTTGGTTCGTGTTGAACCGTTATTCCAATACCGTGCCCGTTTCGATATGGCGGCCGGCGGCGAAGGCGGCAATGTCCATGCGCTTGCTGCCTGCGGGTTGCAATTCTTTGATGCTTAACGCGCCTTCGCCGCAGGCGATGACGAGGCCGTCTGAAGTGCAGGACAACACTTCGCCCGCGCGGCCTTGTTGGTTGACTGTTTCGACGCGCCAGATTTTCAGCGGCTTGCCTTGATATTGCGTCCATGCGGCGGGGACGGGGTTGAAGGCGCGGATTTTGCGCTCGATGGCGGCGGCCGGTTCGCGCCAGTTGATACGTGCTTCTTCTTTGCTTAATTTTTGTGCGTAGGTAACGCCGTTTTCGGACTGGGCGGCGGCGTTCAGACGGCCTTCGCGCTCAAGTTGTTGCAAATCGGCGACAATGGCGGTCGCGCCGATGGCCATTAGTGCGTCGTGCACTTCGTTGGCGGTGTCGGTGTTGCGGATGGCGTAGCGGTGTTCGCTGACGACTGCGCCGGTGTCCAAGCCCGTGTCCATCTGCATGATGCACACGCCGGTTTCGGCGTCGCCCGCTTCGATGGCGCGTTGGATGGGCGCAGCGCCGCGCCAGCGCGGTAGCAGCGAAGCGTGGATGTTGAGGCAGCCGTGGCGCGGCGCGTCCAATACTTCCTGCGGCAGTATCAGGCCGTAGGCGGCGACGACCATCACGTCTGCGCCGACGCTTTGCAACAGGGCGAGCGCATCGGCGTTGCCGCGCAGTTTTTCGGGCTGTTCGACGCGCAAACCGAGTTCCAGTGCGGCCTGTTTCACGGGCGAAGCCTGAAGCTGCATCCCGCGCCCTTTGGGGCGGTCGGGCTGGGTGAGCACAAGCGGGATGTCGAAACCCGCATCGGCGATGGCTTTGAGGGCGGCGGCGGCAAAATCGGGCGTGCCTGCGAAGATGATTTTCATGGGTGTGGCCTTGTGGAAATTTTCAGACGGCCTTGTCCGTGGTATAGAGGCCGTCTGAATGGGTTGGGCGGATAAGAATTTTTGCAAAGTCTGCAGCGGCCGTTTCAGACGGCCTTTGTGTCGGATTTCGGCGTGAAGCCGCTTTCGCGCGGGCAGGGCGGACAATGGTGGCGGCTTGAAAGAAGTTCAGGCCGTCTGAAAAGCGGCGGTGCGGTTTCAGATGGCCTGTGTGCGTTTACATATTGTGTTTTTGGCGTTTTTTCAGCTTGGTTTTGATGCGGCCTTGTTTGAGCTGCGAGAGGTGTTCGACAAACACGATGCCCATCAGGTGGTCGAGTTCGTGCTGTACGCAGATGGCCAATAGGCCATCGGCTTCGAGAGTGAATTTTTCGCCTTTTTCGTCAAGTGCTTCTACCTTTACACGCTCGGCGCGGGTTACCGTGTCGTAAATGCCGGGTACGGAGAGGCAGCCTTCTTCGTAAGTGGTTTGGCCGTCTTTTTCCACAATCACGGGGTTGATGAACACGCGCGGCTCGCTGCGGTCTTCGCTCAAATCCATCACCACCACACGCTCGTGCACGTCAACCTGCGTGGCCGCCAACCCGATGCCGCGCGCCTCGTACATGGTTTCAAACATATCGGCAATCAGCGTTTGAATGCGTTCGTCAATCTTTTCAACGGGTTTGGCTACCGTGTGTAGCCGCTCGTCGGGATATTGGAGGATGTTCAGTAAAGCCATTTCGTTCTCGATGGGTTTTGCGGGTGTTTATGCAGAATAATTTTAACGCTATGTGGTTTGCCGTAAAGAGTGGTAAAATCATGCGATAAATCGGCAAGGCAATTTTGTTTTGTGTTGCTACTTGTATTTTTTAATGATGACTGCGTGAATGAATTTCAAGGGGAGTGTCATGCAAAAACGTATTATAACCCTGCTTTGTGCCGCCGGTTTGGCTATTTCCGCCCCGGCAATGTCTGCCGCGCTGAAGGTTCGCCCCGATGCGCCGACCCGCTATGTTGTGAAACAGGGCGATACTTTGTGGGGAATTTCGGGCAAATATCTGTACCGTCCTTGGCAGTGGAACCGCCTTTGGGGTGCGAACCGCAGCAAAATCCGCAATCCCGACCGCATTTATCCGGGTCAAGTGTTGGTTTTACGCTACGTTAACGGCCGTCCTCGCCTTTCGGTAGAGCACCGCGCCGGTTCGGACGGTATTCCGACCATCAAGCTGTCGCCGCGTGTGCGCGAGGTCAGCTCCGGTTACGGCATCCAAGCCATCAATGTGAATTTCTACCGCATGTTTATGCAGCATCCGCAGATTATCGACCAGATGCAGACGCAGCATGCGCCGCGCTTGGTTGAAGGTCCTGACGGCCGTATGCTGTATTCGAAAGGCGACCGTGTGTACGCCTATGAGATTACCGAGCCCGGCCGCTATTTGGTTTACCGTGCGCGCAAAGACATTACCGATCCCGAAACCAAGAAATATTTGGGTCAGGAAGTGGTGTTCAGCGGCGTAGTCAGCACGTTGGCCGGTACGAACAGCGCGTTGGACGGCCGCAGCAAGGCGGATGCCGAGGTGTTGCCGGACAACGAGTACTACACACGCGTTCATCCGTTGGTAAAACTGCCGACGCAGACTGCGCAGCCGATGGTAGTTGAAGAGGCCGTATCCGAAATCCGCAAAGGCGATTTCCTGCTGAAAATGGACGAGAGTGGCGACAGTTTCAATATGATGCCTCATGCGCCTAGCCAACATATCGATGCCCGCGTGGTTTCGATTTTTGACGGTATCAGCGAAGCCGCCCAGTTCCAAACCATTACGCTGAACAAGGGTGAAGACGACGGCTTGGATAAAGGTACGGTGTTGAGTCTTTACAAACGCAGCCGCCAAATCAAGACCGATTTGCAAAAGGGTAAGGATGGCAGTCGCAGCGTGGTGAAATACCTCTCCATTCCTGCCGAAGAAGTAGGTTTGGCGATGGTATACCGCACCAGTAAGCACCTTGCGTCGGCCATTATTTTGGAAAACACTACCAGCATCAGCGTGGGTGACACTGCTTCCGAGCCGGGTCACGATTTGGACAATATGTCGGATGATGGCCGTTACGAGCCGAATGTTCCGCAAGATTCGCATGACGACGAACATAACTCAACTAATGTGAAGAGCAATATCAACCTTCATTAATGTACGTGGCGTTTGCTTGGAGGCCGTCTGAAAATTTTTCAGACGGCCTTTGTTTGTGTCGGGCAAAGCTGTGAGGTGTTCTGATAAAACGGAAAAAAAATGTGGCTGTGCGGCAGTTGGTTGGAGAGGAGAGACAAAATCTTCTTAACATAATTTAATAGTAACTATTATCATTTAGTTATTGAAATTATTGGATTTTTTTGTGCGATTTTGAAATCGCGCTCTTTAAATTGCCGTCTGATTTGGCTAAAATGGCAGCCGTTTGATTACGTTATCTGTTAATGATTCGAGTGTGACGCTATGTTGGCAAATTACCTGCCCGTCTTGGTTTTTATGCTGATCGGCCTGGCCGCCGGCATTCTGTTTCTGGCTTTGGGCACGCTGCTGGGGCCCAAGCGCCATTACGCCGAGAAAGACGCGCCGTTTGAGTGCGGCTTCGAGGCTTTTGAAAACGCAAGGATGAAGTTCGACGTGCGCTACTATTTGGTGGCGATACTCTTCATTCTCTTTGATTTGGAAGTGGCTTTTATGATCCCGTGGGCGGTGGTGTTTAAAGACTTGGGCATGGTCGGATTCTGGCCGATGCTGGTGTTTATCGCCGTTTTGGGCATAGGCTTTGTTTACGAATGGAAAAAAGGTGCGCTGGAATGGGAATAGAAGGCGTTTTGAATAAAGGTTTCATCACCACCAGCGCGGATACCGTGCTCAACTACATGCGCACCGGCTCGCTGTGGCCGGTGACTTTCGGCTTGGCCTGCTGCGCGGTGGAGATGATGCACGCCGGTATGGCGCGCTACGACCTTGACCGCTTCGGCATTATCTTTAGGCCCTCGCCGCGCCAGTCTGACCTGATGATTGTTGCCGGCACGCTGTGCAACAAAATGGCGCCGGCGCTGCGCCGCGTGTACGACCAGATGGCCGAGCCGCGCTGGGTGCTGTCTATGGGCTCCTGCGCCAACGGCGGCGGCTACTACCATTATTCCTATTCCGTGGTGCGCGGCTGCGACCGCATCGTGCCGGTGGACGTGTACGTTCCCGGCTGCCCGCCCACCGCCGAAGCGCTGCTTTACGGCCTGATTCAGCTTCAGGGCAAAATCAAGCGCACCTATACCATCGCCCGCAACTAGGAGCACGCCATGCATGTAAACGATTTGCACGCCGCCGTGCAGCGGCTGTTGGGCGACAAGGCCAGCGCCGTGCTGCTGGCTTTCGGCGAAGTAACTGTTGAATGCCGCCCCGAGCACTACATCGACATTATGACTACCCTGCGCGACCACGAAGAGCTGCATTTCGAGCTCTTGGTGGATTTGTGCGGCGTCGATTACAGCACCTATAAAAACGAAGCATGGCAGGGCAAGCGCTTTGCAGTGGTCAGCCAGCTGCTGTCGGTTAAAAACAACCAGCGCATCCGCGTGCGCGTGTGGGCGGACAACGACGATTTTCCGGTTGTCCAAACCGTTACCCCGATTTACAACAGTGCTGACTGGTACGAGCGCGAAGCCTTCGATCTCTACGGCATCATCTTCAACGATCACCCCGACCTGCGCCGCATCCTGACCGACTACGGCTTTGTCGGCCATCCTTTCCGCAAGGATTTCCCCATTTCCGGCTATGTGGAAATGCGTTACGACGAAAAAGAAAAACGCGTGATCTACCAGCCGGTTACCATCGAGCCGCGCGAGATTACCCCGCGCGTTGTCCGCGAGGAGAACTACGGTGGCCACTAAACTCAGAAACTACACCATCAACTTCGGCCCGCAGCACCCCGCCGCCCACGGCGTATTGCGCATGATTTTGGAATTGGACGGCGAAACCATCGTCCGCGCCGACCCCCATATCGGCCTGCTGCACCGCGGCACCGAAAAACTCGCCGAAACCCGCACCTTCCTGCAAACACTGCCCTATATGGACCGCCTGGACTACGTTTCCATGATGGTCAACGAGCAGGCCTACTGCCTGGCGGTGGAAAAACTGCTCGGCATCGACATCCCCATCCGCGCCAAATACATCCGCACCATGTTTGCCGAGGTAACGCGCATCCTGAACCACCTGATGGGTGTCGGCTCGCACGCGCTCGATATCGGCGCCATGACCGCCATTCTCTACGCCTTCCGCGACCGCGAAGACCTGATGGACTTGTACGAAGCCGTCTCCGGCGCGCGCATGCACGCCGCCTACTTCCGCCCCGGCGGCGTTTACCGCGACCTGCCCGACTTTATGCCCAAATACGAACCGAGCAAATACCGCAGCGCCAAAGTATTGAAAGAACTCAACGCCTGGCGCGAAGGCAGCATGCTCGACTTTATCGACGCCTTCTGCGAGCGCTTCCCGTCGCGCATCGACGACTTGGAAACCTTGCTTACCGACAACCGCATCTGGAAGCAGCGTACCGTCGGCATCGGCGTCGTCTCGCCCGAGCGCGCCATGCAAAAAGGCTTTACCGGCGTGATGCTGCGCGGCTCCGGCGTCGAATGGGACGTGCGCAAAACCCAGCCCTACGAAGTCTACGACCAAATGGACTTCGACATTCCCGTCGGCGTCAACGGCGACTGCTACGACCGCTACCTGTGCCGCATCAACGAAATGCGCCAGTCCACCCGCATCATCAAACAATGCGCCGACTGGCTGCGCGTCAATCCCGGCCCGGTGATTACCGACGACCACAAAGTCGCCCCGCCCAAGCGCACCGAAATGAAACTCGGCATGGAAGATTTGATCCACCACTTCAAACTCTTCACCGAAGGCATGCACGTACCCGAGGGCGAAACCTATACCGCCGTCGAACATCCCAAAGGCGAATTCGGCATCTACCTGATTTCCGACGGCGCCAACAAACCTTACCGCCTGAAAATCCGCGCCCCCGGCTTCGCCCACCTGCAAGGTATGGACGAAATGGCCAAAGGCCATATGCTGGCCGACGTCGTCGCCATCATCGGCACCCAGGACATCGTATTCGGAGAGGTGGACAGATAATGTTATCCGCAGAATCCCTGAAACAAATCGACACCGAGCTGGCCAAATACCCCGCCGACCGCCGCCGATCCGCCATTATGGGCGCGCTGCGCATCGCCCAAACCGAAAAAGGCTGGCTCGCCCCCGAAACCATCGAGTTTGTCGCCGAATACGTCGGCATCAGCCCCGCGCAGGCCTACGAAGTCGCTACTTTCTACAATATGTACGACATCAAACCGGTGGGCAAATACAAACTCACCGTCTGCACCAACCTCCCTTGCGCCCTGCGCGGCGGCGTCGATGCCGGCGAATATCTGAAGAAAAAACTCGGCATCGGCTATGGTGAAACCACGCCCGACGGCAAATTCACCTTAGTCGAAGGCGAATGCATGGGTGCATGCGGCGATGCCCCCGTGATGCTGCTCAACAACCACAAAATGTGCAGCTTTATGACCGAAGAAGCCATCGAAGAGAAACTCGCCGAGCTGCAATAGGCAGCCTGAACAAGCAGCCTGAAAGTCCCAAAGGCTGTCTGAAACCCGTAGGTCGGATACTTGTATCCGACAACCGCCCCAAGGCGGCAGTAAAGCAGCCTGAAAACCCGTAGGGTGCGCACCGCGCGCCGGCAAAGCAGCCTGAAACCCTAAACCACCTGACGGACGTTATCAGCTTACGCAAGTCCGTTACGCTCCCCCCGCGCAGACGGGAATCTTGGTAGCGCAACAATAACTGCCAAGCCTGCCCGCCGTCGAAACCCAAACAAGATTCCCGCCTACGCGGGAATGATTGAAGTAGGAAAACCTGTTTTCAGACGGCCTTAAAAGCAGCCTGAAAACCAAACAGGCCGTCTGAAAGGCCGCCCGAACCGAACAAACCAAACAAACCAAACAAACCGAGCAAGCACCATGGCTATTTACCAAACAGGCGTGATTTTCGACAACGTGGACACCCGCGATCCCGAATGCTGGACGCTGGAAGCCTACCTCAAACGCGGCGGCTACCAGGCGCTGAAAAAAATCCTGTCCGAAAACCTGAGCCAAGACGACGTGATCGCCGAAGTCAAAGCCTCCGGCCTGCGCGGCCGTGGCGGCGCAGGCTTTCCCACCGGTCTCAAATGGAGCTTTATGCCCCGCTCCTTCCCCGGCACCAAATACGTCGTCTGCAACACCGACGAAGGCGAACCCGGCACTTTCAAAGACCGCGACATCATCTTCTTTAATCCCCACGCCCTGATCGAAGGCATGATTATCGCCGGCTACGCCATGGGCGCGCCCGCCGGTTACAACTATATCCACGGCGAAATCTTCGAAGGCTACCAGCGCTTTGAAGCCGCGCTGGCGCAGGCGCGCGCGGCCGGCTATCTCGGCCAGAACATTCTCGGCAGCGAGTTCTCCTTTGAACTCTATGCCGCCCACGGCTACGGCGCCTATATCTGCGGCGAAGAAACCGCCTTGCTCGAATCGCTGGAAGGCAAAAAAGGCCAACCGCGCTTCAAGCCGCCGTTCCCCGCATCCTTCGGCCTATACGGCAAGCCCACCACCATCAACAACACCGAAACCTTTTCATCCGTCCCCTTTATCATCCGCGACGGCGGCCAGACCTTTGCCGACAAAGGCATCGAAAACGCCGGCGGCACCAAGCTGTTTTCCATCTCCGGCCACATCGAACGCCCGGGCAACTACGAAGTGCCGCTGGGCACCCCGTTCGCCAAAATCCTTGAAATGGCCGGCGGTATGAAAAACGGCAAAAAACTCAAAGCCGTTATCCCCGGCGGTTCGTCCGCACCGGTGCTGCCCGCCGACATCATGATGGAATTGAACATGGACTACGATTCCATCGCCAAAGCCGGCTCGATGCTCGGTTCGGGCGCGATTATCGTCATGGACGAAGACGTGTGCATGGTCAAAGCGCTCGAGCGCCTGAGCTATTTCTACCACGAAGAATCTTGCGGCCAATGCACCCCCTGCCGCGAAGGCACCGGCTGGCTGTACCGCATCGTCCACCGCATCGCCAACGGCCAGGGGCGCATGGAAGATTTGGATCTGCTCGATTCCGTCGGCAACAATATGGCCGGACGCACCATCTGCGCCCTGGCCGACGCCGCCGTCTTCCCCGTGCGCAGCTTCACCAAACACTTCCGCGACGAGTTCGTCCACTACATCGAACACGGCCGGCCGATGAAAGAGCATAAGTGGTGTTAAAGGCAGCCTGAAAGTAAAAAGGCCGTCTGAAACCGAACAACCGACAGCAACCGAATCCCCTCTCCAGCTTGCGGGGGAGGGCTAGGGTGGGGGTAGTAGGGCAACAGCAATTTCCGCCACGCCCGCAAACAAAAAAAGCGTTTCCGCAGAAACGCCACTCCCACCCCGCCCCTCCCCCGCAGGGCAGGGGAGGGAGACAGAAGCAACACTGTTTTCAGACGGCCGCCAAGGCAGCCTGAAACGTAAAAAAGCCACCCGAAACCCGTAGTTCGGATACTCGTATCCGATAAGCCGCTCCAAGCGGCTGTAAGGCAGCCTGAAAACCGGCAACGCAAGTTTCAGCGAAGTGAAAAAACACCCCAAGGCCGTCTGAACGCCGCAAACCGCGTTTTCAGGCCGCCCCAAACCATTACCCATTCAAATAAAACCCCGTAACTAGGAAACCACCATGTTACAAATCGAAATCGACGGCAAACAAGTGTCGGTAGAGCAGGGCGCGACGGTAATCGAAGCCGCGCAGAAGCTCGGCACCTACATCCCGCACTTCTGCTACCACAAGAAACTTTCCATTGCCGCCAACTGCCGCATGTGCCTGGTGGAAGTGGAAAAAGCGCCCAAGCCGCTGCCCGCTTGCGCCACGCCGGTAACCGACGGCATGGTGGTGCGCACCCATTCCGAAAAAGCGCGTCAGGCGCAGGAAGGGGTGATGGAGTTTCTGCTGATCAACCACCCGCTCGATTGTCCGGTATGCGACAAGGGCGGCGAGTGCCAGCTGCAGGACTTGGCGATGGGCTACGGCAAAACCACCAGCCGCTACACCGAAGCCAAACGCGCCGTTGTCGGCAAAGACATGGGCCCGCTGATTTCCGCCGCCGAAATGAGCCGCTGCATCCACTGCACCCGCTGCGTGCGCTTTACCGAAGAAATCGCCGGCGAGCAGGAAATTGCCATGGCCTACCGCGGCGAGTTCTCCGAAATCATGCCCTTTGTCGGCAAAGTGGTGGAAACCGAATTGTCGGGCAACGTTATCGACCTGTGCCCCGTCGGCGCGCTGACCAGCAAGCCCTTCCGCTTCAACGCCCGCACTTGGGAATTGAGCCGGCGCAAATCCGTTTCCGCCCACGACTCTTTGGGCAGCAACCTGATTGTGCAGGTGAAAGAACACACCGTGCGCCGCGTGCTGCCGCTGGAAAACGAAGCCATCAACGAATGCTGGCTGTCCGACCGCGACCGCTTCGCCTACGAAGGCCTGTACCACGACAGCCGCCTGAAAAACCCGAAAATCAAGCAGGGCGGCGAGTGGATCGATGTTGATTGGAAAACCGCGCTCGAATACGTGCGCACTTCGCTGGACTGCGTCGGCAAAGACGGACAGCAGGATCAAATCGGCATCTGGGCCAACCCGATGAATACCGTCGAAGAGCTGTATCTGGCGAAAAAACTGGCGCAGGGTCTCGGCATCAAACATTTCGACACCCGCCTGCAGGCGCAGGATGCCCGTTTGGCAGGCAGCCTGAAAGGCGCGCAATGGCTCGGCCAGAGCATTGAAGACTTGGGCAATGCCGGCGCCATTCTGGTGCTCGGCGCCAACCTGCGCAAAGAGCAGCCGCTCCTGACCGCCCGCCTGCGCCGCGCCGCCAACAACGGCAGCCAGATCAGCGTGCTCGCCAGCAGCAAAGAAGCGCTGCATATGCCGCTTGCCGCGCAGCAAATCCTGCATCCGAACCAATGGGCAGGCTGCCTGAAAACCCTGGCGCAGGACTTGGAAAACGGTATCGGCGGCAGCCTGAAAGCCGCCGAGCAGGCCGCCATCGTGCTGGGCGCCGAAGCGCAGAACCATCCCGATTACGCCGCCATCTATGCCGCCGCGCAGGAGCTGGCCGATGCCGCCGGTGCCAAACTCGGCATCCTGCCGCAGGCGGCCAACAGCGTCGGCGCCGATGTGCTGGCAGTCAATAACGGACAGACCATTGCCGAAATGATCGCCCAGCCGAAAAAAGCCGTGCTGCTGTTGAACGTCGAACCCGAAATCGACGTGGCCAACGGCGGCCGTGCCGTGGCCGCGCTGCGCGAAGCGCAAACCGTGATGGCGTTCACCCCCTATGTCAGCGACACTCTGCTAGACGTGTGCGACCTACTGCTGCCGATCGCGCCCTTTACCGAAACTTCCGGCAGCCTGATCAATATGGAAGGCCGCTTGCAGTCCTTCCACGGCGTATCCAAAGGCTACGGCGACAGCCGCCCGCTGTGGAAAATCCTGCGCGTGCTGGGCAATATTTTTGAAGTGGACGGCTTTGAGTTCGACAGCAGCGAAGAAGTGCTGCAAGAAGCAATCGACAAAGACGCGCTGGCCGGCAAACTCGACAACCGCAGCAGCTGGCAGGGCGAAGCCGCGCCGGCCGGCAGCGGGCTGACCCGCGTCGGCGGCACCGGCATCTACCACACCGACGCCATCGTACGCCGCGCCGAATCGCTGCAGCAAACCGGCCACGCCCAAGTGCCCGCCGCCCGCGTCCACCCGCTGACGCTGGCCGCGCTCGGCCTGATCGACGGCGACAGCGTGCGCGCCAAACACGGCGAGCACAGTGTTACCGTCAGCGTCTCGGCCGATAAAACGCTGCCGGAAAACATCGTCCACCTGCCGCTGCACAGCGCCAACGCCGAATTGGGCGGCATGATGAACGCCATCGAACTGGAAAGGGCTTAAGCAATGCAAGAATGGTTCCAAACCCTGTTTTCAGGCTGGCTCGGCCCCATCGGCAGCGACATCGGCCTGATTGTGTCGATTGTCGTCAAAATCGTCATCATCCTGATTCCGCTGATTCTCACCGTTGCCTACCTGACTTACTTCGAGCGCAAAGTTATCGGCTTTATGCAGCTGCGCGTCGGCCCCAACGTAACCGGCCCGTGGGGTCTGATCCAGCCGTTTGCCGACGTGTTCAAGCTGCTGTTTAAAGAAGTAACCCGCCCCAAGCTGTCGAACAAGGCGCTGTTCTACATCGGCCCGATTATGTCGCTGGCGCCGTCGTTTGCCGCCTGGGCGGTGATTCCCTTTTCCGAAAAATGGCTGCTGACCAATATCAACGTCGGCCTGCTCTATATTTTGATGATTACTTCGCTGTCGGTGTACGGCGTGATCATCGCCGGCTGGGCGTCCAATTCCAAATACTCATTTCTCGGCGCCATGCGCTCTTCCGCGCAAACCATTTCCTACGAAATCGCCATGGGCGCGGCCTTGCTGTGCGTGGTGATGGTTTCAGGCAGCCTGAATTTTTCCGAAATCGTTGCCGCCCAAGCGCAGGGCATCGCCGGCGGTTCGGTATTCTCGTGGAACTGGCTGCCGCTGTTTCCGGTGTTTATCATTTATCTGATTTCCGCCGTTGCCGAAACCAACCGCGCGCCCTTTGACGTGGCCGAGGGCGAGAGCGAAATCGTCGCCGGTTTCCACGTCGAATACTCCGGTTTCGCCTTTGCCCTGTTCTTTTTGGCCGAATACATTTTCATGATCCTGATTGCCGCGCTGACATCGCTGATGTTTCTCGGCGGCTGGCTCTCGCCCTTCCCGCAAAGCTGGGGCGCTGTCGGCACGCCGTCGGCCTTCTGGATGTTTGTCAAAATGGCGATGGTGCTATACGGCTATCTGTGGATACGCGCCACCTTCCCGCGCTACCGCTACGACCAAATCATGCGCCTGGGCTGGAAAGTGCTGATCCCGATCAGCTTCGTGTTTATCGTCGTGCTGGCGCTGTGGATGGTCTCGCCGCTGAGCTTGTGGAAATAGGCCGTCTGAAAAGCAAAAGCAGCCTGAATAAGGTAGCCTGAAAAAAAGGACAAGCAAATGATCGAATACAGCAACAGCAAAACCATTACCGCCGAACAGTTTGCGGGCGTACTCGAGCGTTCCGGCATCCGCCGTCCCACTACCGACCTGCCGCGCCTGCAAACCATGCTCGATCAGGCCGACATCCTGTGGACGGCATGGGACGGTGCGAACCTTGTCGGCGTTGCCCGCTCTCTTACCGACTTCGCCTACGCTTGCTATCTGTCTGATCTTGCCGTCGATACCGCCTGCCAGCATCAGGGCATCGGCCGCGAACTTGTCCGCCGCACACAGGCGCAAATCGGCGAAAAAGTCGCCCTGATTCTGCTTTCCGCCCCCGCCGCGATGGACTACTACCCGAAAATTGGCTTTGAAAAAGCCGAAAACGCCTTTATCGTCAAGCGTACCGCCTGACACGGCAAGGCAGCCTGAAAACGCACAACGCAAGTTTCGGCAAAGTTTAAAACCAAAACCAAACACCAAAATCCCCTAAAACGGAGGATACGAACCCAATGGCAAACCTAGTCAAAACCTTCCTGCTCGGCGAGCTGGTCAAAGGCATGGGGCTGACCCTGAAAAACTTCTTCGCCCGCAAGGAAACCATCTACTTCCCCGAAGAAAAAACCCCGCAGTCCGTGCGCTTTCGCGGCCTGCACGCCCAACGCCGCTACCCCAACGGCGAAGAGCGCTGCATCGCCTGCAAACTGTGTGAAGCCGTCTGCCCCGCGATGGCGATCAACATCGAATCCGAAGAGCGCGAAGACGGCACCCGCCGCACCACCCGCTACGACATCGACCTGACCAAGTGCATCTTCTGCGGCTTCTGCGAAGAAGCCTGCCCCACCGACGCCATCGTCGAAACCCACATCTTCGAATACCACGGCGAGAAAAAGGGCGACCTGCACTTCACCAAACCCATGCTCTTGGCCATTGGCGACAAATACGAAGAAGAAATCGCCAAACGCAAAGCGGCGGATGCGCCGTACCGTTAAAGAACGGGAGCACCCGTGTTAGTAAAATTTTAAGTATCCTGAAATCGCTAGAAGTAGCCTGTATAACAAGCTAAAAAGTTGAAGGTTGAATTTTATGGAAGAATATTTTGGCTATGATTTGAATGACTGGGAAAATGCTAAATTAGAAGCAGAGCAGTATTTAATTAAACAAGCAGCGATATTAGGATCGGGAGAATATATTTTTTATAGCACGTTAGCATCGGCAATTAAAACAATACAAATAGATGCACATGGTGCAGCAATGAGCCATCTTTTGGGACAGATTAGTGAAAAAACATATTTTGCACATGGATTTATGTTAAGTGCATTAGTTGTATCAAAAGATCATAAAATACCAGGTGAGGGCTTTTTTGAATTGGCAAAGGAGTTATATAAGGATAATAAAGTTTATGAAGCTAAATGGTATTTTAGTGAAGTAAATAAGATTAAAAAATATGCCAAAGAGAAAAATATGCCAAAGAGAAATTTAGCGTAGGGTAATATAGTTAATCTATAAATAATTGGTACACGAATTGGAGTATTACGATGCCCCCTTGTCGTGGACGGAACGCGCCAACCCCGAAGGCCTGGCAGATGAATTCTTAAACTATTGGCGCAAGCAATAAACCGCGTCCGGCCAAGCCGGAACGCAAAGCAAAACCGATTGAAATATCCCGAAACGGAAAGTACAAAAATATGAACTTTCAACTTATTCTGTTTTACCTGTTGGCCGCCATCATCCTGTTCGGCGCGCTGAAAACCGTCACCGCCAAAAACCCCGTGCATGCCGCGCTGTATCTGGTGCTCACCTTCTGCATGAGCGCGATGATGTGGATGCTGATGCAGGCCGAGTTTCTCGGCATCACGCTGGTGGTGGTGTATGTCGGCGCGGTGATGGTGTTGTTCCTGTTTGTGGTGATGATGCTCAACATCGACATCGAAGAAATGCGCAAAGGCTTCTGGCGCAACGCCCCCGCCGCGCTCACCGTCGGCGTGCTGATGGCCGTCGCCCTGATTCTGATACTGGTGTCGCCCAAAACCAATCTTGCCGCCTTCGGCCCGATGAACGACATCCCCGCCGATTACAGCAATGTGCGCGATCTCGGCAGCCAGATTTACACTACCTACCTGCTGCCCTTTGAGCTCGCCGCCGTGCTCTTGGTGCTCGGCATGGTCGCCGCCATCGCCCTAGTACACCGCAAATCTGCCAACCCCAAACGCATCGACCCCGCCGACCAGGTCAAAGTCGATGCCAAACAAGGCCGCCTGCGCATGGTGAAAATGGCCGCCGTGGTGCAGACCCCGTCCGCCCCCGCAAGCGGAGAAACCGACGATACCGCCGATTCGGAGAACAAAGCATGATTACGCTGACACACTATCTGGTACTCGCCGCCCTGCTGTTCGGCATCAGCGCCATGGGCATCTTTATGAACCGCAAAAACGTACTCGTTTTGCTGATGTCCATCGAATTGATGCTCTTGGCCGTCAACTTCAACTTCATCGCCTTTTCGCAATACCTGGGCGACACCGCCGGCCAGATTTTCGTCTTTTTCGTCTTAACCGTAGCCGCCGCCGAATCCGCGATTGGTTTGGCGATTATGGTTTTGGTGTTCCGCAACCGCCAGAGCATCAACATCAGCGATTTGGACAGTTTGAAAGGGTAGGGTGGTGTCAGCAGGTAGGTTGGGTTGTAAACCCAACAATCTGCCAAACCGAAAACCATATTGGGATGAGACTCAAGCTGCAAGGCCTTAAAGCAGCCTGAAAACCCGTTTGAAAGACCAAACCATGAGCAGACAAACCCTGATCGCATTTCTGCGCGGTGTGATGCCGAGCGGGAAAAACGCCGTCAAAATGGCAGATGTCCGTGCCGTATTGGGCGGTAACGGTTTCGACAATGTGCGGACATGGATACAGAGCGGCAATATTGCACTGGAAAGCGGATTGGCTGCGGACGAAGCCGCCGTGCGGATACATGATTTGCTGCATACGCATCTGAATGTAGATTTGGCCGTTATTGTCAAAACGCCTGCCCAGTTGCGTGAAATATTGGACGGCAATCCGTTTGCCGATGAGGCATACGACCCCAAGCGCGTATTTTTTACGCTGTGCAACACACCGCTGGCCGATACCGCCGGTTTGGAGGCGCAGGACTTCGGCAGTGAAAAACTGCATATCCGCCCGTGCGCCGCGTATCTCTACATCCCGCAGGACGCTTCCCGCAGCAAGCTGGGCAATGCGTTTTTGGAAAAACAGCTCGGCCTGAGCCTGACCACGCGCAACGGCAATACCTTGCGTAAGATGATGGCGTTTTAAAACAGGCAGCCTGAAAGCCCGCAGCCGCCCACCGGCGTCATTCCCGCGCAGGCGGGAATCTTGGCGGGGCAACGGGAAACCTGATTGAAACCTGCAGCCGCTGTAATGCCAAAAAGATTCCCGCCTGCGCGGGAATGACGAAAGTGAAAGAAACCTTGTTTTCAGACGGCCTTAAAGGCAGCCTGAAAACCGTGCACACAAAATAAGGAAAAGCCATGAAAGCCCAATGCCAGTGCGGCAGCGTAACGCTCGAAGTCAGGCATAATCACGAAGTTCACGCCTGCCATTGCAGCAAATGCCGCCAACGCACCGGCGGCGCATCGTTTACCCTGACCGCCGAAGGCGCACCGCAAATCAGCGGTGAAGAAAACATCGGCCGCTACCGTTCTTCCGACTGGGGCGAGCGTACTTTCTGCAAAGAATGCGGCAACGATCTGTATTTCCACCTGCTGCCCGAAAGCGGCATGGATGAAGCGTGGTATGTTAATGCCGGACTGTTTGCCGACAACGCCGACTTTGCTTTGAAACTGCAAATATTTACCGACTGCCAAGCACCGTATTACCACCTGTCCGACGACACCCCGAAAATGACCGAACAAGAATTTCTGGCGTGGGTTGGCGCGGCAGAATAGGCAGCTTGCGTAGCGTAGCGGAGTTGCGGAGCTAAAACACCATTTTCCCTTGCGGGAAACGTCGGATTCGAGAATCCGACCTACGAAAAGGCCGTCTGAAAAGCAGCCTGAAACCGATAGCCCGACAGCAAACTAATTCCCTCTCCCGCTCGCGGGGGAGGGCTAGGGTGGGGGCGGTAGGGCAGCAGAAACCTTTGCTACTACGTCGGCGAAAAAGCGTTTCCGCAGAAACGCACACCCCCACCCCAACCCTCCCCCGCAAGACGGGGGAGGGAGCAGATGGCAGAAGTCCGACGGTTTCAGACGGCCTGTAAAGCAGCCTGAAAACCCAAACAATGTAGGGTGTGTAGCTCTGCCACGCACGCGGACAAATACCAAGGCAGCCTGAAACGCCAAAAGGCTACCTGAAAATGTGAAAGGCCGTCTGAAACCAGACAGCCCACCAGCCCCGTTAGCCAAAAGATTAAAAGTTCAACCCCTAAGGTTCACAACATGACTGATATGACTTTATACCTCACCATCGCCCTTCTGCCGCTGGCGGGCTCGCTGCTGGCGGGGCTGTTCGGCAATAAAATCGGCCGCGCAGGGGCGCATTCGGTAACGATACTCGGCGTGGCGGTGTCGGCCGTGTTGTCCGGCTGGGTGTTGTGGGGCTTTATCGACGGCTCGCGCGCCAAGTTTGACGAAAACGTCTATACCTGGCTGACAATGGGCGGCATTGATTTCTCGGTCGGCTTTCTGGTCGATTCGATGACGGCGATGATGATGGCGGTGGTTACCGGCGTGTCGCTGATGGTGCATATCTACACCATCGGCTATATGCACGACGAAGCAGTAGGCTACCAACGCTTTTTCAGCTATATCTCATTGTTTACTTTCAGCATGCTGATGCTGATTATGTCCAACAACTTCATCCAGCTTTTCTTCGGCTGGGAAGCGGTGGGCTTGGTGTCGTATCTGTTGATCGGTTTTTATTTCAAAAAACCGTCGGCCACCTTTGCCAATTTGAAAGCGTTTCTGGTCAACCGCGTCGGCGACTTCGGCTTTGTGCTGGGCATCGCGCTGGTGCTGGCCTATTTCGGCGGCAGCCTGCGCTATGCCGACGTGTTCGCCTATCTGCCGCAGGTGCAAAACGCCACCATCGAGCTGGTTCCGGGCGTGCAATGGTCGCTGGTTACCGTAACCTGCCTGCTGCTGTTTGTCGGCGCAATGGGTAAATCCGCCCAATTCCCGCTGCACGTGTGGCTGCCCGACTCGATGGAAGGCCCGACACCGATTTCCGCGCTGATTCACGCGGCCACCATGGTTACTGCCGGCCTGTTTATGGTGTCGCGTATGTCGCCGATTTACGAATTGAGCAGCACCGCCTTGAGCGTAATCATGGTCATCGGCGCGATTACCGCGCTGTTTATGGGCTTTCTCGGCACGATTCAAAACGACATCAAACGCGTGGTGGCCTATTCCACCCTGTCGCAGCTCGGCTATATGACCGTGGCGCTCGGCGCGTCGGCCTACTCCGTGGCCATGTTCCATGTGATGACCCACGCCTTCTTTAAAGCCCTGCTGTTCCTTGCCGCCGGTAGCGCGATTATCGGCATGCATCACGACCAAGACATGCGCCACATGGGCAACCTGAAAAAATACATGCCCGTCACCTGGCTCACCATGCTGCTGGGCAATCTGGCGCTTATCGGCACGCCCTTCTTTTCCGGTTTCTACTCCAAAGATTCCATTATCGAAGCGGCCAAACTCAGCAACCTGCCCGGCAGCGGCTTTGCCTACTTTGCCGTACTCGCCAGCGTGTTCGTAACCGCCTTTTACGCCTTCCGCCAATACTTTATGGTCTTTCACGGTAAAGAAAAATGGCGCGAGCTGCCCGAGCACCACGACGATCATCATTCAGACGGCCACCATCACGGCCTGGGCAAACACGATAACCCGCACGAAAGCCCGTGGGTCGTCACCCTGCCGCTGGTATTGCTGGCGATTCCGTCCGTGATTATCGGCTACATCGCCATCGAACCCATGCTCTACGGCGACTTCTTCAAAGGCGTGATTTTCGTCAACCACGAAGCCCACCCCACTATGCACCTGATGAAAGAAGAATTCCACGGCGCACTGGCGATGGTGTCGCACAGCCTGCACTCGCCCGTGCTGTATCTCGCGGTTGCAGGCGTGGTAAGCGCCTGGGTCTTGTACATCAAAGCCCCGGGTCTGCCCGCCAAAATCGCCGCCGCCTTCCGCCCCGTGTACGTATTGTTTGAAAACAAATACTACCTCGATACGATTTACTACAACGTCTTCGCCAAAGGCAGCCGCGCATTGGGCACCTTCTTCTGGAAAGCCATCGACACCGCCATCATCGACAACGGCCTCGTCAACGGCAGCGCCAAACTCGTCGGCGCCGTCTCCGCCCAAGTACGCAAAATGCAAACCGGCTTCATCTACACCTACGCCGCCTTCATGGTAACCGGCGTACTGGTGCTGATCGTGGCGTTTTTCTGGGGGCTTTGGTTCGGGTAATTGATATTTCAGACGGCCTTTGGGTTGCGGGGCAGCCTGAAAGCAAAAAGGCCGTCTGAAAAACAGAACACCGCGTGAAACCCTGCAAGCAGACGCCCACCCACTGCCGTCATTCCCGCGCAGGCGGGAATCTTGGCGCAGATGCAGCAACCCCGTGTTTCAACTGCCAATCATTGAAGCCGAAAAAAGATTCCCGCCTGCGCGGGAATGACGAAACAGAAAGAAACAGCCGTTTTCAGACGGCCTTGAAAGCAGCCTGAAAAACGAAAGGCCGTCTGAAAGCGGGTTTGCAGGCTTCTGCAAAACCCAAAATAGGAAGCGATATGCACCGCCATCCCTTAGCCGGACAGCCTGCCGTGTATATTATGGCCAGCGGCAGAAACGGCGTGCTGTATATCGGCGTTACCATGAATCTGCCCGAGCGGGTATGGCAACATAAAAACAGCCTTGATTTCGACAGCTTTACCGCCCGTTACAATGTGCACGATCTGGTGTGGTACGAACTGTTCGAGCATATGCCCGCTGCCATCGCCAAAGAAAAAGCCCTGAAAAAATGGCGGCGAGAATGGGAAATCAGACTGATAGAAGAACAGAATCCCGAGTGGCTGGATTTGTTCGCCGGTCTGATACGTTAGAAGGACAAGGCAGCCTGAAAATAAACAGGCCGTCTGAAAAGCAAAAAGGCCGTCTGAAATCCTGCAAACAGCCGCCCCACCACTGCCGTCATTCCCGCGCAGGCGGGAATCTCGGTGGAATTGAACGAATGCAGGTTCAAGCCGCCATTGTTGGAGCGGAAATAAGATTCCCGCCTGCGCGGGAATGACGGCAGTAGAAGCAACACCGTTTTCAGACGGTCTCAAACAGCAGCCTGAAAACAATGGTCGTAGCAACTGTGTTCCCCCACCCCGTCGGGCAGGGTAACCAAACTCGGTGATTACGCGCACTGCGGTGCGGGTTGTTGTTCGCTTTGCTGTTCTGATTTCGTC
>NZ_JBKGTW010000003.1:0-125005 GCF_046546535.1 Neisseria sp. WLZKY-1 | reverse complement strand
TTTCAGACGGCCTTTTCAGACGGCCTTTTCAGACGGCCTTTTCAGACGGCCTTTTCAGACGGCCTTTTCAGACGGCCTTTTCAGACGGCCTTTTCAGACGGCCTTTTCAGACGGCCTTTTCAGACGGCCTTTTCAGACGGCCTTTTCTTTGCGGCTTGGGCGGCTTTATTCCGCTGCTTCCAGCTTTATCCGCCTGTCGAACAGTGCCTGCACTTGGCTTTGGTGGCTGATGCCGATAATCAAGGAGTCGGGCAGCTCTTGTTTGAGTATTTGCATCAGCTCAAGCGAGGAAGCATCGTCAAGCTGATTGGTGGCTTCGTCGAGAAACAGGATTTGCGGGCGGAAAACCAGGGCGCGGGCGAGGCTGAGGCGTTGTTGTTCGCCGCCGGAGAGATGGCTGTGCCATTCTTGTTTTTGCTCGAGATGGTGTTTCAGACGGCCTAAGCCGACTTGTTCCAAGGCCGCTTGAATGGCGGCATCGTCGGCATTGTCGGCATGGGGGTAGCAGACGGCGGCGCGCAGGCTGTCGTAGGGCAGGTAGGGGCGTTGCGGCAGAAACAGGCAGCTGCCGTCGATTCGGTAGTGCCCGCCGTGATACGGCCACAGTCCGGCCAACACGCGCAGCAGGGTGGATTTGCCGATGCCGCTTTTCCCTTCAAACAGCAGCCATTCGGGCGCGCGGGCACTCAGGCTTACGGGGCGCAGCATCGCCCGCCCCTGCGGGGTGTGGACGGCGGTGGCATCCAGCTGCAAAAAGCCGTTTGCGCCATCCGCGTTATCAGGCAGACAAAGCGGACTTTCAGGCTGCTTGGTGTGCCGTTCGGCATCGTCCAAAGCAGCCTGAAAGTTGCCCAAGCGCTCGATCACTGCCGCCCATTCGACCAGACGGCGGTAGGCATCGGTAAACCAGCCGAAGCTGTCCTGGATGCGGGCAAAGGACGTGCGCGTCTGCATCATGTCGCCGAAAGTGAGCGTTTTGGCCAGATACATCGGCAGCGTGGCGAGAATGGGAATGAAAATGCTGATGCGCACATAAGTCGCCCAAAAGGTGCCGTAACGGAATTCGCAGTTGGTCAGGCGGAACCAGTTGTCGCGGATGCGCTTGAAACGCTGTTTCAGACGGCCTTGCTCGGCCTCCGCGCCGTGGTAAAACGCCACCTGTTCGGCATGGTCGCGCACGCGCAGCAGGGCGGCACGGTAGTCTGCTTCGCGGTGCTGGCGTTCGATATTGAGGTCTTTAAGCTTGCGGCCGACAAAGTGCGCCGCCAGCGTGCTGAGCGCGGAATAGGCCAGCGCCACCCACACCAGATAGCCGTAAACGGTAAACGTGCGGCCGCCCAGCGCGAAGGTTTGCACGCCCGACAAGCCCCACAGCACGCCGACAAAGGCGCTGAATTTGGCGACATTGTTGATAAACGACAGCAGCAGGCTGATGCTTTGCGAAGCCAGAAGCGACACGTCTTCGGCGATGCGCTGGTCGGGGTTGTCCGGCTCGCCCGTAAGCTGGAGGCGGTAATGCTTGTGGCCGCCGAGCCATTCGCGCTGAAACTGCGCCGTAAGGTGCGTGCGCCAGCGGAACACCAGCCGCTTCTGCAACCATTCGGCGCAGACGATACAGGCGATAATCATTGCCATATAGCCCAAATATTCAACGATTAAGGCAGGCATCGCCTTGCCGTCAAACGCCGCCAGCGCATCGTAAAAACGCTTGTCCCATGCCGCAATCCACACGCTGATGGTGGTGGAAAACAGGGTAAAAGCGATGATGGCGGCCAAAAGCAGCCATTCGCGCCATTGCGACGCGCCCGCCCAAAACGGACGGGCAAGGCGGAAAAATTGTCGGATGAGTTTTGCCATATGCTTACTTTCGCGCTGCAAAAGGCCGTCTGAACCGGGTTTCAGACGGCCTTTGCGTTTATGGTCGTGTGGACACGGTAACTTCCGCCGACATCCCCGGCGACAGGCGTTCCCAATCTTTCTGCCCGGCATCCAGCGTGATTTTCACCGCGATGCGCTGGGCAATTTTCACGAAGTTGCCCGTGCCGCTGTCGGCCTTAATCAGGCTGAATTCGGAGGCGGTGGCGGGGGCGATTTGGCTGACTTTGCCGCTGAACGCCGTGCCGCCGAGCGCGTCGACGGTGATGGTGGCACTCTGGCCGACGCGCACGTTTTTCATGTCGGTTTCCTTGATGTTGGCGATCACCCAGCGCTCGGGTGGCACCACCGACATCAGTTGCGTGCCTGCGCTGACGAGCTGGCCGTTTTTCACCGCCACTTCGCCGAGTTTGCCGCTGGCGGGGGCGTAAATCACGGTGTGTCCGAGCTCTTGTTCCGCCAAATCCAGCAGCGCCTGCGCGTTGGCGATGCCCGCTTGTGCGCCTTCGCGGCCGACGCCTGTGTTGATAATGTTTTGCTGCGCCACGGCGTATTGCTGGCGCGCCTGCCGCACGCCCGCTTCGGCTTGTTTGACGGCGGTTTGCGCGGCATCTCGGCTGCTTTGCGACACGGCATCGGGCGAGGCCGTCTGAATGCGCTGCCACTCGCGGCGGGCGCGGTCAAGCTGGGCTTGGGCGTTGTCAATCACCGCCTGATTGGCTTTGGATGCCGCCAGCGCGGAAGCCTTGTCCTGCGTGGTTTTGCTCAACGCCGCCTGCTGAGCCGCCAAGCCTGCCTTTGCCTGCGCCACTTTCGCCTGATAGGGCGCGGGGTCAATCTCTACCAGCGGGTCGCCCTTTTTCACTTCGGCAAAATCGTTCACCAAAACCTTCTGCACATAGCCGCCCACGCGCGGGCTGACCACGGTAACGCTGCCGCGCACATAGGCATTGTTGGTGTACACCTCGCCGATGCCAAACGGCGGCAGCCGCCACGCATACAGCGAGAGCAATACGCCTGCGGCGGTGGCGGCAAGAATGGCGATGCCGCCGAAACGGCGTTTTTCAGGCTGCCATTGGGTGGCTTCGGGGGGGGCAGACGGCGTTGGGGTTTGCGGCTCGGGGGTTTGTTCGGGGTTGGGGATTGGCTCTTGTTCGGTCATGTTTGGGGTTTCCGTGGGATGGGTTTTCAGGCTGCCTTTGATGTCGTCTGAAAGGCAGCCTGAAAGCAGGTTTTGCATGTTGTTTGACTGCGTTTGTTTGAATGAGATTTAAGCCTGCGGCTTTCAGGCTGCCTGAATGTTTTTCAAACCAATCCGTTCTCCCTTATTCAAACGGATTGACGATTGTTACGCCGAAGCCGGCAAAGTCTTTCACATTGCGCGTTACCACGATTTTGCCGTGTTCCATTGCGGTGGCGGCGATAAAAGAATCGATGATGGCGGCGGGATTGGGAACATGCAGTCGGGCGGTGCGCAGCGCGACAGCGGACGATACGGGGAAAACGCGGTCGCGGAATTCGGGTTTTAAGGTGTGTTCAAACCATTCCCGCAGCAGCCTGCCTTGTGCCGCGTCCTGCCGTTCTTTGCGCAAAATGCCCGTTTCCACTTCAAACAGGCTCATGGCGCAAAGGTGGCAGCTTTCCAGATCGACACTTTCCAGCCAGCGGACGAACTGCGGCGAGCGGCGGCGGGTATCGGCTTTGCGCATTTCGCTGATGATGTTGGTATCCAGCAGGTACATCAGAACTGCCCTTCCCGTTCGGCAATATCAACGCGTCCAAATTCAAAATCGTCGTCTATCTGCGCGGCAGCTTCTTCACTCATGCTGACGCGCGCGGCATTGCTTTTTTGGCGATGGGTAAGGCGTTGGTAAAGGGCGTAGCTCATTAACACGTGCGAAGGTTCGCCGTGGTCGGTTACGAATACGGGTTCGCGCTCGGCAAGCTGTCTGGCTTGGGCGGCGTTTTGGTTGAAGTCGCGGGCGGTGATGGTGTTCATCTTGTTGATTCCTTTGCAAACGGGCGGTTGGCGTATTGTAGGCGGTGGCGGGTAACGGGGCAAACGGCAGGCAGCCTGAAAGGGCGGCGAACCGTTTTGCACCCAAGGCGCAAATCAAAGCAGTTTGCTTTTCAGGCTGCCCTTAATGCCGTCTGAAAGGCAGCCTGAAACCCTATCTTCCCAGCATCGCAAACACCACCTTTTTCTCTTTCGCCAAAATATCAATCTTGTAATACCTGCGGTAGAGCCACAGGGCAAACGAAACCAGCGCGCTGACGGCGGCCATCACGGCGAGCAGGGCGAATAGGTCGCTGTAGGCGGCGACGGCGGCTTCTTTGGCGGCTTGGGCGGTGATTTGCGACACGGCGCGCCCTTGCAGTTGGGCGGGGTCGGTGAGGGCGGTGGAGAGGGCGGCGGCGTTGCGTCGGATGTCGGCGGCGAGCGCGGGGTTGTCCAATGTGAGGTTTTGCGCGATGTCGGTGAGTCGGTCGCGCGTGCGGTAGGTGAGAAAGGCGCTGAAAATGCCTGCGCCCGCCAGCCCGCCGAGGGTTTGCGACAGCCCGAATACGGCGGAAAAACTCATGATGTGGTCGGGGCTTTTGGCGAGCGCACGCACGATGCCTTCGAGCATCATCGGCCCCATAAACAGGAGTGTGGCAAAGGCGGCGATGCTCTGGCTGAGATAAAGCTGCGCGGGGCGGGTTTGCATGCCGACGCCGATTTCCAGCCATGCGCCGAGCGCGAAACAGGCCAGCGCAATCATCACGGGTTTGCGTATGTCGTTGATGTCCAACAAAATCAGGCTGGCCACCACGCCTGCCAGCGAGGCGATCGCCATCATCAGGTAAAAGCCGCCCATCTGCGTGCCGCCGATGCCCAAGGTTGCCATCAGCCCCGCCGCGCCGACGGTCTGCTCCGAAGTCAAAAGCCGCGCCATCGCGCCCATCACGGCGAAAATCAGGATTTGCGGCACGGTCATCCAATGCCAGTCGAGCATCGGTTTGCGGCGGCGCGCTTCCCAAAACAGCGCCAGCCCGGTCAGCCCCACGCCGCCCGCCAGCAGCCAGCCCAGCCAATGGGTTGTCCACCACACCGTGCGCCCCTGCACGAGAAAGGCGCACAACAGCGCGATGCCGACGGCAAACAGGGTAAAGCTGACGGCATCCATAAGCGTGAACGAGCCGCGTTCGTGAAAACCGGGCGGCAGCGGCAGCGCGGACACTCCGGCAATGCAGGCGAGCGACAAGGCCGTCTGAAAGGCGAATACCGAGCCGAGCAGGCCGTCGGCGTAAAGAAACGGCACAAACGCTTGCGCCAGCGGCGTGCCTACCTGCATCAGCCCGATGCCGAACACCAGCCCCGCCAGCTTTTTCTCGCCGGCAAACGCCTGCATAAAATAATACATCGACAACACCAGCAAACCGCTGGCGGCAATCCCTGCCGAGGCGCGGGCAAACAGCTCCACTTCGTAATGGTGCCAAAGCTGCTGCGACAGGTTGGCGGTGAGCAGCGCAAACAGCGTGATGCGCACAAAACGCTGCACGCCGAAGGCCTTGCGGATTTTGAAAAACAAAATGCTCATGCAGGCGTAAGACATAAAATACGCCGCCTGTATCCAGCCGCCCTGCTGCAAATCCAACGCCAAATCACCGCGCAGTTGCGGCAGCACGGCAGAGAGAAAACCGTTTTGAAAACCCGCTGCCAGAGAGAGCAGAACGCCGATGGCAAGATAGGCGAGACGGCGTTTTTTCGGATGGTCGGGCGAAGCGGGCGCACCCGCCATCATCGGCATCTCGTGCGGCTTGAAAGTGTAGTTGCCGTGTTTGAGGGTCATGGTTGTTGAAAATCCTTTGGGGGCTGTTTTTCAGACGGCGTTTGGGGTTTCAGGCTGCCTTTGATGCCGTCTGAAAGGCAGCCTGAAAACGGGGGAAACTTGTCTACTCCTGTTTACAAAAATATTCGCCCGATAAAGCATTGGGTTGCTGCAAAACCAGCAATTCGTCGCCCCAATTGATCAAATCAAGCAAAGTATGTCGGAACAGCAGGCGGAAACCGATTTCGCCGTGGATGTCGTACAGTTTTTTCATGTCCCGCAAAGTCTCGCCTTGCAGCGGACGGAACAGATCAAGCCCGCCCACATCAAATATTTTGAACGACCCGTATTCTCCCAAAGAAACGCTTTCAAGCTCGCGGTTGAATTCGCAGGCTAAATTCTCTTTGCTGCCGTTGCATTTGATTAAAAGCGAACCGCGCTCCAAACCAAAGTAGATTTCGATCAGATCCTGAAAATCAAAAGGGCTGTCTTCCGTGGGGAACACATGGAACAGTCCTTTTACCGAGACAATTTTTTGATTGAGCGTAATCATCGTGAAAAAACAGAATGGTTCAAAAACGAAGCGGGATAACTGTCGTTCGGATTCTGGAATCCGACGTTTCCCCACAAGGGAAAAACCGTTTTCAGGCTGCCTTCGGGCTTCCCATCTGCATTTGAGGCAGCCTGAAAACCGAAGGCGAAACGGCAAACGACTTTTCAGGCTGCCTTATTGTCCTCCGCCCGCTTCAAATCCGCCGCCAAATGCGGTATTCAACGCCAGCCACGCGGTAAACAGCTTCGTTTGCGCCTGCGAGAGCTGGCTTTCGTTTTGCAGGGTCTCGTCCTGCGCGGCGAGGTAGTCGAGCTTGTTGTCCAAGCCCGATTGCCAGCGGCTTTTGGCGGCGGCGGCGTTTTTGCGGGCGAGGGCGGTCATTTCGCTTTGTTCGCGCACCGACGCTGCGGCGGCTTCGTATTGCGTGAGCGCGTCGGCGGCTTCGCGCAGGGCGGTGTACACGTTTTTGTTGTAACGCGCTGCCTGTTCGTCAAACTCGGCTTCTTTTTTCGACAGGTTCGCCCGCAGCGCACCCGATGTGAAAATCGGCAGGCTCACGCTGGGCAACACGGCGGCGGTAAACGATTTGGACGCGGGCAGATGGCCGATTTCCAGATTCGCCAAGCCCGCCAGCCCCTTAATCGTAATGTTCGGATAAAACTCGGTTTTCGCGCTCTGCACCAAATGCCGCCGCGCCATCAGCCCTTCGCGCTGCGCCGCCAAATCGGGGCGTTTGCCGAGCAAATCGGCGCTCAACTGCGAGACGGGCGGCTGCGGCACGGCTGCGGCGGCGTTGGGGATAAAGTTGTCCAAAGCCTGCGCCTGCTGCCCCGTGAGCGCAGCAAGGGCGTGGCGCACTTGGGCGGTGTTGGCGTCCAAATCCGACAAGGCCGTCTGAAAGCGGCTGTTGCCCTGCTGCACGGCATACAGCCTGCTCGGCGCAAGCTGCCCCGCGCGGATCAGTTCGCGCACCACGCGCTCGCGTTCGCGGTTGATTTGAAAGCGCTTTTCCACGATTTGCCGCTGTTCGAGCAGCATCTGCCATTGGCGGTAATACGCCGCCACGCCCTGCGCAATCAGCAGCCGCGTTTGCGCGCGTTCGTATTCGACGGCGCGTTGCTGCCCCAGCGCAGCTTCAAGCTGGTGGCGGTATTTGCCGAAAATATCGGGCGACCATTGGCCTTGCAGTTGCAGCGATTCGTAGCCGATGTTTACGCCGTGTTCGCCAAACAGGCGGTGTTCCAGATCGGTAGCCAACCGCGATTTGTCGCCGCCGCCCAAGCCGTCGCGGTGGACAAACGCGCCGCCTGCGTTCAAACCGATTTTCACGCCGCCCTGCGAATCCGCCAGCCGCGCCCCCGCTTCCGCCTGACGCAAACGCGCCGCCACCGCCGCCAAATCAGGCGATTTTGCCAAAGCGGTGTCGATCAGCGCGTCGAGCTTCGCATCGTTTAACGCGCGCCACCACTCGGGCGAAACCGGCGGCTGGGGAGAATCGGGTAAACCGAGCGAAGCGGCGGTTTCCACAGGCGCGGGGGCGTGTTCGGTGAAGGAGGCGCAGGAGGCGAGGAGGGCGGCAAGGAGGAGGGCGGGGAGCAGGTGTCCGGGCATGGCGGGATAGGGGAACGGGGTGGAAAAGCGGCGGATTATATGGGGCAGGAGGTCGTCTGAAAACGGAATTTGCGTTGTTTCAACTACATTAAAACCACAAACGGATTTTCAGACGGCCTTTTGCCGGACGGAAATATCCAGCGGGATGCGGCGGGAGAAAAGCGTTTCCGCGAAACGCCGCTCCCACCCTAACCTTCCCCTGCGCTTGGGGTGCAGGGGAGGGAGTCAGATGCGCGGCGGGATTTTCGGTTTCAGAAACGTCATTCCCGCGAAGGCGGAAACAGCCTTTTGGGTTCGCCGATCGGATCACCGAAGCCGATATCTGTTTGCAAAACGGCAAAAGGCCGTCTGAAAACCGCCAAACGGTTTTCAGACGGCCTGCATATGCCGCAGCCGTTTCAGGCCGTCTGAAAGGCATCTTTTCAGACGGCCTTTACATTTTCCATTTGAAGCTGAGCAGGACGTTGCGCGGTTCGCCGTAGAAGTTGCCGCTGTCGAAGCTGCGGCCGTATTGGTTGGTGTAGTAGCGTTTGTCGGTGAGGTTGTTGACGGCGAGGCCGAGCTGCATGTGCGCGTTGGGGCGGTATTGCAGGTTGGCGTTCCAGACGGTGTAGCCGCCTTGGGTGAGGGTGCGGATGCTGTTGGAGGTTTTGCTGCTGCTGTTGATGCCGAGGCCGACGCTCCATTTATTGCCTGCTGTCGGCAGGGTGTAGCTGGTGTAGAGGCGCAGCATGTGTTTGGGCGTGTGGGTGCTGAAATCGTAGCCTTTTTCGCGGCTGGCAATGCCGCCGGGGATGGTGTTGCGGTTGACGCTGCGGTTGAAGGTGTAGCCGGCGAAGATTTTCCAACGCTCGCTCAGGTCGCCGGAGATTTCGGCTTCCACGCCCCTGCTGCGGCGGTCGAGAGCGACCCAGTAGGGTTTGGG
Source organism: Neisseria sp. WLZKY-1 (assembly GCF_046546535.1). Classification (NCBI taxonomy): domain Bacteria; kingdom Pseudomonadati; phylum Pseudomonadota; class Betaproteobacteria; order Neisseriales; family Neisseriaceae; genus Neisseria; species Neisseria sp. WLZKY-1. The sequence goes on along the minus strand of NZ_JBKGTW010000003.1, from coordinate 116,229 downwards.
GGCGTTGACGCGGAAGTTTTCGTTGTCTTTGTCGGTGAAATAGGCGGCCAGCGCGGTGTTCAGACGGCCTGAAAGCCATTGGCCTTTCCAGCCGATTTCGTAGTTGCGCCCCATAATCGGCGGCAGCAGGTTGTCGTTTTCGTCGCGGTTCATGGTTTGCTTGAAGATGGCGGTGTAGCTGGCGTAGAGACTTTGGCTCGGGGTGAGGTCGTAGGTGACGCCGGCGTAGGGGATGAAGCGGTTGCGTTTGAGTTCGTTAACCGTGCCCGGGGTGCCGTCTTTGAGGTTTCTGTCCCAAATCAGGTAGCGGTACCAGCGGGTGTAGCGGCCGCCGGCCATGATGTGCAGGCGTTCGGTGGGGTTGAGGCGCACACCCGCGCCGAAGGCGTGGGTTTTGTAGCGGCCGTCGCCGCCGCGCGCTTTGATGTCGGCGCCGTCCCAGTCGGGTTTGGCGATTTCGCTGCCGTTGAAGCTGTCGGCGTCGAAGCGGCGGCTGTCGTCGGGCCAGCGGTTGACGGTGTGGTGTTTTTCTTTGGAGAAGCTGTGCATGAAAAACACGTCGTGGCTGCGGCCGAGCGCTTGGAAGCGGCCGGTGAGGTTGTTCTGCCAGGTAAATTGGCGCGAGTCGTTGTCGTAGCGGTCGTGGCTGTAGGTTGCGCCCAGGCCGTCGGTGCCGATGCCCTCGCCGTTGATGCCGCCGAGGAAGTAGTATTCTTTTTCCGAGGCGGTTTTGCGCCAGTCGAGTTTGCTGGAGAGTTTCCAGTTGTCGTTGAAGAAGTGTTCGTATTCGGCGAAGAGGTTGGTTTTTTTCAGACGGCTTTCGTTCCAATCCGCGCCCAGATAGCGTTTGCGCGGCAGGCCGCGGCCGTCTGAATAAAGCGGCAGGCCGACAAGGTCGGGGGTTTCGCTCTTGTCGATGCGGCTTGCGCCCCAAGTGAGTTTGCCGTTGTCGCCGATGTCTTTTTCCATCACGCCGTAGAGCAGGATGTCGCGGCCGCCGGAGCGTTCGCGGAAGGTTTTGTTGCGGGTGACGGAGCCGACAAAGCGGCCGCGCAGGCCGTGTTCGCCGCTGAGTGTGCCGGAGGCGTCGAAAGTGCCGTTGATTTTGCCGAAGCGGTCGGCCAAAAGGTCGGCGCTGATTTGGCGCTGCGCGGTGGGTTTTTTGCGTGCGGCGTTAATCGTGCCGCCCGGTTCGCTGTTGGCTTGGGTCAGACCGGCCGCGCCGCGCACCACTTCGATGCGGTCGTAAAGCGCCAGATCGGTGGCGTTGGTCGGGTCGCCGTAGGGGCCGCCGAGGCCGAAGCCGCCGGGCGAGCCGATTTGGCTTGCCATGCCGTCTTCTTCAAACTGCTCGATAAAGTAGCCGCGCGACATGAAGTGGGTGCGGCCGCCGGATTGGAAAACGTTGACGCCGGTGGCGGTTTTCAGCGCGTCTTCCAGCGTGGTGATGCCTTGGTCTTCGAGCTGTTTTTTGGTGATGACGGTAACGGACTGGGGAATGTCTTTAGGCGCGAGAATCAGACCGGTGGTGGAGCGCAGGGCGGAGGCGGCGTAGCTGTTGCGGTTTTCCGTGCGCAGGCTACGGTTTTTGGCGGTGACGGTGACTTGCGCCACGCCTTCGCTTTCTTCTATGTTGTCTGCCTGTGCGGCGGTGTCGGCGGCGGCATGGCCGGCGAAGAGGGCAAGGGCGAGGGCGGAGAGTTTGAACGGTGACATGAAGTGGCTCCTGATTTGTGTGAGAAGAGGAATCGGTAGGGAAAACGGCGCAGGCAAACTGTTTTCCGACGGCCTTTCGCGGCTGCGCCGCCGCAAAATTGCGCGCATTGTAATAATGTAACACGCGGTTTGTTTTGATTTGGGTCAAACCGTTTGTGCGGAAAACTTGCGTTTTCCCCCGCCCTGCGGCACGGGCGCGGGCGCAACGGCGGCGGGCTTTTGTGGCATAATGCGCGCCCTTACCCGCACGTCGGGCACTGTATTTTTTCAGACGGCCTTTGCCGTTTGGAACCGTCATTTATTTCAAAACTATCCCTGAATCACGCAGGCGGCGAAGAGGCCGTCTGAAAACAGAAAGAACCGCCATGAATCCCTTTTCCTCATTGGGTTTGGGTCAGGAAATCGTCTCCGCCCTCACCGATCAGGGCTACGAAAATCCCACGCCCATCCAGGCCGCCGCCATTCCCAAAGCGCTGGCCGGACACGACCTGCTGGCCGCCGCGCAGACCGGCACCGGCAAAACTGCTGCCTTTATGCTGCCGAGCCTGGAGCGCCTCAAACGCTTTGCCACCACCTCCGCCTCGCCCGCCATGCACCCCGTGCGCATGCTGGTGCTCACGCCCACGCGCGAGCTGGCCGACCAAATCGACCAAAACGTGCAGGGCTACATCAAAAACCTGCCGCTGCGTCACACCGTCCTCTTTGGCGGCGTGAACATGGACAAGCAAACCGCCGATTTGCGCGCCGGCTGCGAAATCGTTGTCGCCACCGTCGGCCGCCTGCTCGACCATGTCAAACAGAAAAACATTCACTTCAACAAAGTCGAAATCGTTGTCCTCGACGAAGCCGACCGCATGCTCGACATGGGTTTCATCGACGATATCCGCGCCATCATGCAGATGCTGCCGCGCGAGCGCCAAACCCTGCTCTTCTCCGCCACCTTCTCCGACCCCATCCGCAAGCTCGCGCAAGACTTCATGAACGCGCCCGAACTCGTCGAAGTCGCCGCGCAGAACACCGCCAACGCCAACGTCGAACAGCACATCATCGCCGTCGACACCTTCAAAAAACGCCACCTGCTCGAACGCCTCATCGTCGATTTGGACATCAAGCAGGTTATCGTCTTCTGCAAAACCAAACAAAGCGTCGACCAGGTCACCCGCGATTTGCAGCGGCGCGAAATCGCCGCCCAAGCCATCCACGGCGACAAATCCCAGCAAAGCCGCCTCGAAACCCTCGCCGCCTTCAAAGAAGGCAGCCTGCGCGTCCTCGTCGCCACCGACGTCGCCGCCCGCGGCCTCGATATTGCCGAACTGCCCTTTGTTATCAACTACGAGCTGCCCGCCCAGCCCGAAGACTATGTCCACCGCATCGGCCGCACCGGCCGCGCCGGCGCCGACGGCGTCGCCATCTCGCTGATGGACGAAAACGAACAGAAAATGTTTGAAGCCATTAAAGAGCTGGCCGGCAGCGATATTGCCGTCGAACGCATCGAAGGCTTCGAGCCGCAATGGTGGGACAAAGGCACGCAGGAGAGTGCCGCGCAGAGGCCGTCTGAAAACCGCCGCCGCAGCGACAGCGCCCGCAGCGAAGAGCGCCGACCGCGCCGCGAAGCCGACAAAGGCAGGGACGCCGGCGACTCCTGCGGCAGAATCGCCGGCCGCAGCAGGCGCAACAGGCGCGGCGAGCGCGTCAAATGCGCCCTAGTACTGCCCAACTTCGGCGTGAAATAAAGCGCGCCCGCCGCATACGCAAAGGCCGTCTGAAAACGCCGCCCGACATTGTCGGGCGGCGTTTTCAGACGGCCTCACCGTTTTCAGACGGCCTGTGTCTGCCCGCGGGATACCGCTTTCACATATAATGCCGCCTTTTACACAACAAGGCCGTCTGAAAGCGAGGCTTCAACGGAGTGAAAGCCAAGCTCCGGCGAAGCGAAACAGGACGGCAGAACACACCATGATAGGCATCGTTATCGTCACTCACCAAGCCCTCGGCCGCGCCTACACGGAGCTGGCCGGTCATTTTTTCCCCGAAATTCCCGCCCACATCCGCCTGCTCGGCGTCGAGCCCGACGAAGACCACGAAGACGTCATCGCCCGCCTGCAGCGCGAGCTGGCCGACACGGCCGCACCGCACGGCACGCTGGTGTTGGCCGACATCTTCGGCGCAACGCCGTGCAACGCCGCCCGCCGCCTCGTCGTGCCGCAGAAAGTGGCCATCCTCACCGGCCTCAACGCCCCCATGCTGGTGAAGGCCGTGCAGTATTCCGCCGCCGCTGAAGACCTCGCCGCCTTTACCGAAGCCGTGCGCGAAGCGGCCGTCAGCGGCATCATCGCCCTCACCGCTGCCCCCGAATAGGAAATCCCAGACCATGCTCAAACAAGACATCGAAATCATCAACAAACTCGGCCTGCACGCCCGTGCGTCGAGCAAATTCGTTCAGACGGCCTCGCCGTTTGCCTGCGAAGTCTGGGTAACGCGCAACGGGCAGCGCGTCAACGGCAAAAGCATTATGGGACTGATGATGCTCGCCGCCGCCAAAGGCAGCATGGTGACGCTGGAAACCGACGGCGCCGACGAAGCGGCCGCCATGCAGGCGCTCACCGCGCTGATTAACGACTACTTCGGCGAAGGAGAATAAACATGGGCATCGTGCTGCACGGCGTGGCGGCGGGCAAAGGCATCGCCATCGGCCGCGCCCATCTTTTGGTGCGCGGACGCGGAGAAGTGCCGCAGTATGACCTGGCGGAAAACGAAATCGACGGCGAAACCGCCCGCTACGAGGCCGCCGTGAAAACCACCCGCCGCCAGCTCGAACAAATCCGCAGCACCATTCCCGAAAACGCCCCCACCGAACTGGGCGCCTTCATCTCCCTGCACCTGATGCTGCTCACCGACGTCACCCTGTCGCGCGAACCGGCCGACATCATCGAAGAGCAGAAAATCAACGCCGAATGGGCGTTGAAAATCCAAACCGACCGCCTGGCGGCCCAGTTTGACGCCATCGGGGACGAATACCTGCGGGCGCGCAAACAAGACATGCTGCAAGTGGCCGAGCGCATCCACAACAACCTCATCGGCACGGGCAACGAGCTCAACCTCGACGCCAACCTCCTCGACGACACCATCCTCATCGCCCACGACCTCTCGCCCGCCGACACCGTCCAATTTAAAGAACAGCGCGTCACCGCCTTCGTTACCGACGCCGGTGGCCCCACCAGCCACACTGCCATCCTCGGCCGCAGCCTCGACATCCCCTCCGTTATCGGCCTCTCCAACGCCCGCGCCCTCATCAGCGAACACGAATGGGTCATCGTCGACGGCATCAACGGCGTCCTCATCATCGACCCCGACGACCTCGTCATCGCCGAATACCGCCGCCGCCTGCGCGCCTACAAAAGCAAACAGCGCGAACTGGGCAAACTGAAAAAAACCGCCGCCGCCACCACCGACGGCATCCAAATCGAACTCTCGGCCAACATCGAAAGCGCCGACGACATCAAAGCCCTGCACGCCCTCGGCGGCGACGGCGTCGGCCTCTTTCGCAGCGAATACCTCTATCTCAACCGCGACACCCTGCCCGACGAAGAAGAACAGTTTGCCGTTTATTCCGCCATCGTCAAAAAACTCAAAGGCAAACCCCTCACCATCCGCACCGTCGATCTGGGCGTCGACAAAAACCCCCGCTGGTTCGGCCAGAACGGTACGCCCAACGGCAGCCTCAACCCCGCCCTCGGCCTCACCGGCATCCGCCTGTGCATGGCCGAGCCCGTCATGTTCCGCACCCAAATGCGCGCCATCCTGCGCGCCGCTGCCCTCGGCCCCGTCAAAATCATGTGGCCGATGATCAGCTCTGTGGCCGAACTCAAACAATGCCACGTCCACCTCGACACCGCTCGCCGCCAGCTCACCGAATGCGGCGAAACCTTCGGCAGCGTGCAGACCGGCTGCATGATCGAAATCCCCTCCGCCGCCCTCACCGTATCCAGCCTGCTCAAACACGCCGACTTCATCTCCATCGGCACCAACGACCTCATCCAATACACCCTCTCCGTCGACCGCGGCGACGACGCCGTCAGCTACCTCTACCAGCCCGCCCACCCCGCCGTTTTGCGCCTGCTCGCCCACATCCTGCGCACCGCCCAGCGCATGAACAAACCCGTCTCCCTCTGCGGCGAAATGGCCGGCGACACCCTCTACACCCGCCTGCTGCTGGGCATGGGGCTGCGCAGCTTCTCCATGAACACCAACAACCTGCTGGCCGTGAAAGACATCGTCATCCACAGCAGCATCGACCGCCTCGAACAAGACATCCTGCGCATCCTGCGCAACGAAGACCCCGACAAAACCGACAAACTGCTCAAACAGCTCAACGGCCAGGAAGAGGCCGTCTGAAACCCCGTCTGCGGTTTTCAGACGGCCGATCTCGGCCGAAAGGCCGTCTGAAACAGCCGAACCTGCCGCGCATCCACTCAACCTTCCTCCGCGAACGGAAGGAGACGCTGTTGCCCGACAAATTTCAGACGGCCTCAAAGCAACATCCCGTAGGCCGGATACTTGTATCTATTTTCAGGCCGTCTGAAACCGCCAATCCTGCCGAGGATCTGACTCCCTTCCCCGTTTATGCCCCGACGGAATACAAGCGGGAGAGCAAACACAGCGGCCGATACATTTCAGGCTGCCTGCCAAACCGCAAAAGCAGCCTGAAAAGCAAAACACCCGAAAGAGCGACCATGCCCAAACGCCCCCGCCGCCTTTGTGCTGAGCCAGCTCATCATCATCCAGAGCGAAGCCGCGCAGACCTGCCGCTTCACGCCGGGCATGTATTGGCGGCACTACCAAAACCAACGTGGCCAACTGTCCGAGCGCTTGCAAACCGAACTCGACGCCGCCTACGGTTTCAGACGGCCTTTTTGCGCGGTTTTTTTTCGGGGGTGGCGGTTTGGTGTTGCCGGTACACATCAAACAGGAATGCCACGCGGTCGGCGTCGTCGTTTTTGCCGGTGTAGCCGTAGGCGGCGTCGACGGCTTTGTCCAGCGCCTGATGGGCTTTGAGCAGGTCGGGATAGGGGTGGACGGTGTAGGGGTTGTAGAGTTGGGCGAGGGTGGGCGGCGTGCTGCCTTTTTTGACGGCGGCTTGGCGGTATTGTTCGCGCACGTCCAACACCTTTTGTGCAGCCTCTTCGATTTTGGCACGGGCTTTCTGTTCGGCGGCGGGCGGTGCGCTGCCGTTTTTGCTTTCAGACGGCGTTTGCGCGGCAAAGGGGAAGGGGAAGTTGTTGTACACGATGCCTGCCGAATATTGGTAGCGGCTTTCGAGACGGCCTGCCACGGTACGCATAAAGGCGTTGTGCATGGCGGACATTAGCAGCCCGAAATGGTAAAGCGGCGTGGGGCTGCTAAGTGTATAGATTTTGTTGCTGACAATGCTGTTGCTGTCGAGAAAGCCGATGGGAATGTAGTTGCGTTTTTCTGATGAAACCTCGGGAATGGCAAGATAGTTGCCGCTTGCGGGCTGGCGGATTTCGCCGAACAGGTGCGGGGTGGCGGCGAGTTTTTGGGTGGCAGCACGTTTGCTTTCCTGACGTGCGGTTTTCACTTTTTCAATACGCTGCGCCACTTGCGGCATTTTTTTCAAATCACGGTTGAGCTGTTCCAGATCGCAACCGTCAAACCATAAGCACCAGCGTTGTTTGCCGTTGAGAAATTCTTCCGCACCGAGAAAGGGGCGGATGTATTGCTTGGCCAAGGGTTCGGCTTCGAGCAGGACGGTTTTTTCTTCGGGTGTAAGCAGCAGATGGCCGCCATCGTTGGGCATTGAGCCGAAGCAGATTCCAGTTTCGTTAGTAATTTGAATGTTGCTTTTTTCAATAGCAACGTTGTCGGCATCAATCAGATAGGCGTTGATGTTGCGGGCGGCCTGCGGCTGCGCTTCGCCTTTGATGTCGGGATAGCGGAACAGCGTGGGGCTGTCGGGCTGTTTGAATGCGAAGCCGACGATGATGCAGTGCACGGCAGCCACGCCTTTGGCCTGGTTCTGCCATTGGAAGGTCTGGTGGGCAAACTGTATGCGGATGCCGCGTTCAAACAGGGGCTGCCATAAGGTGGCGGCTTGGTCGCCCTGGCAGATGGAATTGGTGGAAACAAAGGCCGTCTGAATTTCGGATTGTAAATTTTTATCGGGGGGGGGGGTGATTGATTGCTGGTGACTATGTTCCATGATGTCGGCGGCTTTGAGATACCAAGCGGATACGTAATCCAATACGCCGCTGTTTTTCAGACGGCCTGCAATGGCGGCCATATCGGCTTTTTGCGCGGCACTTTGGTAGGCTTTTCCGATAAACGGCGGGTTGCCGAAGATGTAATCGGCCTGCGGCCATTCGGTGTGCAATGCGTTGGCGTTGATGATTTCGGCGCTGTCGGTGAGCGGGATGGTGGGGCGGGTGGTGCCGAAGCGTTCGGCGGTGGCGAGGTTGCATTGGTGGTCGGTGAGCCACATGGCGACTTTGGCGATTTGGGCGGGGTATTCGTCCAGCTCGATGCCGTGGAATTGGCCGATGTGGACGCGCTGCATGGTGGCGATGTCGAGCAGCTGGTTTTCGGCAAAAAGCTCGCCGATGATTTCGTCTTCGAGGCGGCGCAGTTCGCGGTAGGCGACGACCAGAAAATTGCCGCAGCCGCAGGCGGGGTCGAGGAAGTTCAGACGGCCTATTTTTTCGTGCAGCGCTTGCGCGAGCTTGCGGCGTTGGGCTTTGCCGCTTTTGCGTGCGGCGGCCAGTTCGGCGCTCAGGCTGTTCATAAACAGGCTGTCGATGACTTTTAAGATATTGGCTTCTTCGGTGTAGTGCGCGCCGGCGGCGCGGCGTTCGCTGCCGTCCATCACGCTTTGAAACAGGCTGCCGAAGATTTCGGGGCTGATTTTCGCCCAGTCGCGCTGCGAGCATTCGAGCAGCTTTTGGCGCAATTCGGCGTCGAAATAAAATTCGTCAATCTGGTGTTCAAACAGTTTGCCGTTGACATGGGGAAAGGCTTTAAGCTCGCTGTTCATGCGCGCGGGGCGTTTGTCGGGCGGGGTGTCGAGCACTTGGAAGATTTGGTTGAGGGTGCTGCCGGTGTCGCTGCCGTCTTCTTTGGTGTGGCGGCGCAGGTAGTCTTCAAACTGGCCTTTGTCGAAAATCAGGGTGTCGTCAGCGAAAAAGCAGAATAAAAGGCGGATGATGAATTGTTTGAGGGCGTGTTCGTTGTAGGCGGTATCGGCGCGAAAGGCTTGGTAGAGGCTGCCCACGGCATCGGCGGCTTCGATGTTGGCCTGCTCTTCGGCGGCTTTGAGGTCGCGGCCGATGCCGTCCATAAAGTCGAAATTGCGGTTTTTAATCTGCTCGGGCAAGTCTTCGAGCGGGAAATCGATGCGCGTGTCGGCCTGCAAATCGTAAAGGCGCATGGTGGCGAAGTCGCACACGATGACATGGCGCGGCACGTCTTCCGGATTGTGGCGGCGGATTTCGTCCACATAGCCTGCGGCCTGCGCAAAGGCTTTGTCGAGGTCTTTGTTGGCGGATTTGTGTTCGCACAAGAGCCTGCCTACCCAGAAAACGTCGGCAAATTTGGTGGTTTTCTGGCGGTGGTGTTTGACGGCGTATTCGAGGCTGGCGGTTTTGTAGCGGTCGAGGTTGAAGATGCGGAAAAATTCGTCCCAAAAGGTTTTGGCTTCGGCTTCTTCGCGCTTTTCGTTTTTCCAGCGGCGCTCGAAGGCTTGGGCAAGGCGGTATTTGTGTTCGTAGGTGTGGACGGTCATGGGTTTTCCCTTGGGTTGCCGTGTCGGTTTGGGTTGGTTTCAGACGGCCTACTATGCCGTCTGAAAATCATAAAAGGCCGTCTGAAAACGCTTATTTCCCAGACAGTTTCTGTATCACCGCGCGCACGGTTTTTATGCGTGTTTCGATGTCTTCCATCACGGCGGAAACGCGCAATTTGTCCGCCCCCGCCATGCGGTAGTTTTTATTACTCTGCATCAGCAAAATAATATCGGCAGGCTCGACGACGGTGTGTTTGCCGAAGGTAAGCGTGAGCGCGTCGGTGGACGCATCAATGGCGGTGATGCCGAGGGCTTTGGCGGTCAGGCGCAGGCGGTGGCTGTCGAGCAGGGTTTTGACGGGCTGCTCGGGCAGTCCGAATCTGTCCACTAATTCTTCGTGGATGCTGTTGATTTGTCCTTCGCTCTCGCAGGTGGCAAGGCGTTTGTAGAGTACCAAACGCTCGTGGATGTCGGGGCAGTAGCTTTCGGGCAGCAGGGCGGGGCTGTGCAGCTTGATTTCGGTGGTTACGCCCAAGGGCGCGTCCAAGTCGGGTTGGCGGCCTTTTTTGAGGTCGCGCACGGCTTGTTTGAGCATTTCGGTGTAGAGCGTGAAGCCGACCTGCACCATTTCGCCCGACTGCCCTTCGCCGAGTATTTCGCCCGCGCCGCGTATTTCCAAGTCTTGCATGGCGAGCGAAAAACCCGCGCCCAGTTCGTCTGCCGCCGCGATGGCGTCCAGCCGTTTTTCTGCATCTTTGCTGATGTATTCGGGCGTGAGCAGGTAGGCGTAGGCTTGGTGGTGGCTGCGCCCGACGCGCCCGCGCAGTTGATGCAGTTGGGCGATGCCGAATTTGTCGGCGCGGTTGATGATGATGGTGTTGGCGTTGGGGATGTCGATGCCGGTTTCGATGATGGTGGAACAGAGTAACACGTTGAATCTTTGCTGTAAAAAGTCGCGCATCACTTGTTCCAATTCGCGCTCGCGCAGTTGCCCGTGCGCCACGCCGATACGGGCTTCGGGCAGCAGGGTTTCCAGCCGCTCGCGCATATTTTCTATGGTATCTACTTCATTGTGCAGGAAAAATACCTGCCCGCCACGTTTGAGTTCGCGTAACACGGCTTCGCGCACGCTGCCTTCGCTGAACGGCTTGACAAAGGTTTTCACGGCGAGGCGGCGGCTGGGGGCGGTGGTAATCAGCGAGAAGTCGCGCAGCCCTTCCAATGCCATGCTTAATGTGCGCGGAATGGGGGTGGCGGTAAGCGTGAGAATGTCCACGTTAGCGCGCAGTTTTTTCAGCTGCTCTTTTTGGCGCACGCCGAAGCGGTGTTCTTCGTCGATAATCACCAAGCCTAAGTTTTTAAACGCAATATCGTCTTGCACCAGCTTGTGCGTGCCGATGACAATATCCACCGTGCCGTCTGCCATGCCTGCGAGCGCGGCGCGGGTTTCTTTGCTGCTGTTAAAGCGCGAAAGCTGGGCAACTTTGACGGGAAAATCGGCGAAACGGTCGGCAAAATTTTGCGCGTGCTGCTCCACCAACAGCGTAGTCGGCGCGAGCACGGCGACTTGTTTGCCGCCCATTACGGCAACAAAGGCGGCGCGTAGGGCGACTTCGGTTTTGCCGAAGCCCACGTCGCCGCAGACTAATCTGTCCATCGGGCGGGCTTGGGTTAAGTCTTTGATGACGGCGGCGATGGCGGCGGCCTGGTCTTCGGTTTCTTCGTAGCCGAAGCCGTCGGCAAAGGCGCGGTAGTCGTCTTCGTTAAACTGGAATTTGTAGCCTTGCTGGGCGGCACGGCGGGCGTAGAGATTTAAGAGCTCAGCGGCGGTGTCGCGGGCTTTTTCGGCGGCTTTGCGCTTGGCTTTGCTCCATGCCGCGCTGCCGAGCTTGTGCAGTTGCACGTTTTCATGCGCCGCGCCCGAGTAGCGGCTGATTAAATGCAGTTGCGAAACAGGCACATAAAGCTGGGCTTCGCCTGCGTATTCCAGCAACATCATCTCCTGCGCTTCGCCGCCCAAGTCCATAGACACCAAACCCATATAGCGCCCGATGCCGTGTTCTTCGTGGACGACGGGGTCGCCGATGCTGATTTCGGCAAGGTCGCGCAACAAACCATCGGACACGGCGGCGTGCTTCTTGCGCCGCGTGCTGCTGCGGCTTTTGGCGACGTATTGGTAGAGGTCGGATTCGGTGATAAGGGCGATTTTCAGGCTGCCTGAAAGGCCGTCTGAAACACCCGTAGGTCGGATACCCGTATCCGACAAAATGTCCGCCGCTGCGGGAATGTCGGATTCAAGAATCCGACCTACGCCGTTTTCAGGCTGCTTGTCGGCGCGGGCAATAAAGGTAAGTTCGTCTGCCAACTGTTCGTTTTCATAGTGCACCAAGCCTGCTTCGTCAAACTTGACCATAATGCCGTTTGCCAGACCTGCCAGGCTTTCATCGCCGTATTCGTTCAGATCAAACAGGGCGACGATGCGTCCGTGCCATGCCTGTTCTACGCGAACGTAATCGCCGATGTGCATAAGCGTGCCGTCGGTGTAGCGCGGGCGGACTTGGGCTTTCAGGCTGCCTTCGATGCCGTCTGAAACGCCCGTAGGTCGGATACTCGTATCCGACAAAACATCCGACGCTGCAGGAATGTCGGATTCAAGAATCCGACCTACGCCGTTTTCAGGCTGCCCCAGCCGAAACCCGTACGCCAGCGGCGTTACCGTGATGCACAGCTTCTCATCACTCTCCAAAAACGCCTGCCAGCCGTCCACGCTTTTCGGTTTCAAACCGTGCTGCGCGAAAAAGCCCAACATGGTTTCGCGCCTGCCCGCGCTTTCGGCGGTGAGCAGAATCCGCCCGTTAAAGGCAGCCTGAAAATCCTGCAAGGCCTGCAAAGGCTGCTCCGCCTGACGGTTCACCGCCACATCGGGCAGCGCAAACGCCCCACCGCCCAATTCGGGGTGGATTTGCGGATAGGCTTTCAGGCAGCCTGAAAACTGGTCTGCCGCCAGATACAGATGCTGCGGCGGCAGCGGCGGATAGGTTTCGTCGCCCTGCGCCATTTGGAAACGCGATTTCACTTCCGCTTCAAACCGCCGCGCCTCGGCGTGCACATCGCCCACGCACACCGCCAGCGCGTCCGCACCGATGTAGTCAAACAGCGTCGCGCAGCCGTCTTCAAAAAACAGCGGCAGATAATATTCCACCCCCGCGCCAAACTGGCCGCCGCTCACCGCCTTATACACCGCCGCATCGTTCGGATTGCCGTTTATCTCCTCGCGGAAACGGCTGCGGAAGATTTTTTGCGCCGCATCATCGGTGGGGAACTCATGCGCGGGCAGCAGGCGGATTTCCGACACGGGCGCAATGGTGCGCTGGCTGTCGGGGTCAAACGTTTTGATGCTGTCGATTTCATCATCAAACAAATCAATGCGATACGGCGTGTCGCTGCCCGTGGGGAACAAGTCCACAATCCCGCCGCGCACGGCAAATTCGCCGCCCGCCACCACGTTGGATACCGCGCTGTAACCCGCTTCCACCAGATTCTGCCGCAGCGCCGCAATATCCAGCCGCTGCCCCGTTTTCAGCCAAAACGTGCGTCCCAGCAGAAACGGCGCAGGCGCAAGCCGCTGCATCGCCGTGGATACGGGCACAAACAGCGCGTCCGCCAGCCCGTTTTTCAGCTGCCACAACACCGACAGCCGCTCGGACACCAAATCCTGATGCGGCGAAAAACGCTCATACGGCAGCGTTTCCCAGTCGGGCAGAAACAGCGCATTGTCGGCGGGGCGGAAAAACTGCCACGCCGTTTGCAGCCGCAGCGCGGTTTCCGCATCGGGCGTAAACACGATTTTCAGTGTTTTGGGCGGCAGGTTTTGCGTTAAAAAATACGGCAGGCTGCCGGCGGTAAGGTTCAGCCAGCGCACGCGCGGGGCGGATGGGGTGGGAAGGGGGTGGGTCATGGTTTGGGTTTTTGTGTTTGGGGTTGGTTGGAGAAATAGGGGGCAGCCTGAAAAACGGGTTAGGGCGGTTTTCAGAGAATGTGGGTCAGATATTTGTATCCGACAAAGCGGTTAATGCGGCGAAAATGTCGGATTCGAGAACCCGAGCTGCAAAATTGCGGAAGCAAAATCAAAACGGCTCGGTTTCCACAAGATCGCGGTAGTCGGCAGGCTCCTGCTCAAACGGCATGCTCTGCCAACCGTTTTTCCAACGGTAAACGGCGCGACGGTAGGGATATTTTTCTATGATGCGGGCGATGTCGGCATCCAAATCCGCCTTGCTGTACCACTCATCGCCGCATTCGCCGCAGCCGAAAAACGGCGGCTCGTCTTCAATGTAGCAGACCCAGCCCGTGCAATGGGATGTAGGGCAGCGGATTTGGAAATCGGGGGAAACGGTTTGGGCGCTGGTGTTCATGTTTTACCCTTAAATAATATTTGAGTTTGCAGGTCAGGCATGGATGCCCGACGTTGTTGAATCGATCGGTGTTTTGTCGGGCATGAATGCCCGAGCTACGGCTTTCAGGCTGCCTTTACCAATCGCGCGCTTTGTCCAACGCAGCCTGCAGCGTATCGGTATCAACGCTTGCGCCGACGGTTTCGGCAGCGAGCCTGGCAAGGGTGTGAAACGCATCGCACAGGGTTTCGCGCTCTTCGGTTTCTATCCAGCCGCGTTGGGTGTTGAGTTCGTTGAACGCGGCGGCGTATCGGGCGGCAAGCTGTTCCAAGGCCGTCTGAAAGCCGTCGGTGGGCAGGGCGAGGGCGGTTTTCAGGCTGTCTTTGTAGATTTTGGCGGCGGCTTTGGCATCGGCGGCACGGATGTGTTCGGCATCGGCAAGGGCGGCGAGTGGATTGTCGCGGTTGGCGGCGTACCATTCGGGTTTGCGCAAACCGGTGATTTCGTAGTCCAGCTGCGGCAGTTTTTTGGCTTGGGCTTTGAGCGCACTGCCTGCGGCATGGGGAAAGCCGCTTATCCATAGGAAATTAAGCTGCGGCAGCGCAGACAAATCGGGCAGTTCGTCGTCGAGCGGGAAGCAGCGGATAAGGCTGAGGCTGCGCAGCTCGGGCAGTTGCGCGAGGGCGGCGAAGTGTGCGATTTCGGAGTCAAACAGGGACAGCACGCGCATTTGCGGGTATCGGCGGGCGAAGGCGGCGCAGTCGAACGGGGCGGTTTCTTGGCTACGGTAATGGGCTTGCTCAATGTCTGCGGCATCGATTACGTGCGCTGTTTCGGGCACGAAGGGGAAGCAGTTGATGTCGCCACGGTAGGATGTGGGCGGCGCATCGGCAAGCAACGGCAGCACGCCCAGCGGGATATGGTCGGCGGGGATTTTGCCCATATAACTTGCAATCTGCAGACGCGGGCTATTGGAGTCACGCGCCAAAGTGTAAGTTGGGGCGTGTTGCAGTTCGCCTAATACAATGTCTTCCAAGCGTGCGAATGTGTCTTGCATTGCCCAAATATGGACGTGGCTGAGTTTGTTGGCTTTGTCGGGGACGACGCGGACAAGCTGGTAGGTGTGCCAGCGTTGGTCGAGCGGGGAATGGACGGCGTAAACCGTACCTGGTTCGGGGGCGTGGGGCATGGGTTGACCTTTCTTAATAATGGGCGGTTGTCGGGTTTATCGGTGTTTTGTCGGGCATGGATGGCTGCCTACTCGCTGGCAAGCCATATGGATTGTTCCGCGTCGCGGTTGTCTATGCGGTGGTAAAAGCGGACGGTGTTTTTCAAGCCCGCCTGCATCAGCCGTCGGCACAAATCGCCGCTGACGATGGTTTGCGTGGGGTAATCGGCGTCTGCGGCGATGGATACGTCCCAGTCAAATGCGTCTTTGAGTTGCTGCACGTCAAATTCGTATTCTTCGCAGCCGTCAAAGCCCGTTTTTTCGTAAACGCTGCGGGCAAAATCGGTGGCGTGTTCGTGGTTGGTAACGTGCAGGGCGAAGAAGTCGTCGGATACGCCATGTCCGTTGATGGTGATGTCTAGAAACTGCACCCAGCGCCGCTCGGCTTCGGGCTGCAAAAGGGTTTTGACTTTTTTGCTGACAATTAAATAGCCCAAATGGAAAATGATGTCGTAGCGGCTGAGCGCGGCGGGGGTTTTGCCTGCTTTCAGGTTGAATTTCAGTTGCACGGATTGGGTGTCCAGCCAGCCTTCTTGGTCTAGCAGATCGTAGTTTTCCGATGTCCAGTCGATGCTTAATATGTCGGTTTTTTTGTGCGGGTAGAGGGCGTATAGCATGGTTTCTCCAGTTGTATGGGGGCGGTAGGCAGCCTGAAATGGGGCAAGGCTTCATAGAAGTCTGTAAATGCGCTTTCAGGCTGCCTTTGGGTTTACAAGCCATACTCGGGAATGGCTAACTTAAACGGCGACAGCAATAAAGACACGCCTTCGTCTTCTGGGTTGGGGACGTGGAATAAAATCAGCCCGTTTGTCCATCATCTGTCTATTCCTTGCTGGGCATCCTGTTGCCAGCCATCCGAGCCTGTAAACACGATGCCTTGTTTTTGTTTAAATTGGGCAAGCCCGTCTTGCAAAATTGCGCTGAGGGCAAAGGGCGGTATCCATAGGGCTTGAATGTTGTCGCTGTGATACCAGACAAATCCGTCGCTGCCGTCTATCTGCTGTATCCGTTTGATGATAAACGGTTCGTAAGCTGGGTAGTTGTCTATGATTTCATGCGGGTTTCGTAAAAACGCTTCGCAGCTTATGTATTGGTAGTAATAGACGGAGAAATGCGCGATGTGTTCGGGTGGGTAGGGGAGTTTCATGTTGGTTTTTGCTTTTCAGGCTGCCTTGTTTATTGGGGAGTTTGTCGGTCGGGCATTGATGCCCGACGGTTTTCAATTTATCTGTGTTTGTCGGGCATAAATGCCCGACCTACGAAACTGTATGCACGGTAGGGTGGTATCCCTATGGCTTATTTATCGTTGCATCTAACGGATTTGACCGAACCATGTTCATAAATGCTTTTTTCATTAAACCCGCTCGTGTGCTTTTATGATGAGGATTTTCCATTGTTGCCAGAATTTCACGTTGAAAATCCGTTCGCGGATAGCTTTGTAAGACCTCGTTTTGATTGGCATGATGAATTTTGTATAAACGTTTTCCTGTTACATCCAAAAATGCGCCTTGATTGGTATAAACTGCCACATTATCAAAATCCATCGTATCAACCCACGGGTTTAAATGTGCACTAATTGCCTCATAAACAATATGTCGTAGTTGTTCTTCCGCGTGATGCCGCTGTAAAATTTTTACTGCTTGCTCTGCGCCGTAAACAGCGAAACAACCACATTGCGCGTGATGAATATGTTGATCTGACAATCCTAAATCATGTAAAAGCGATGCAAGGTAAAGCTGCTCGGAATCCACTTGCACGTTATCGGTATGAGCCAACAACGATGCCCAGCAATAAGTTCTAATGCAATGTTTTAATAATTCAATGGAGTACAAGTTATTAATGTCTGCATTTATATTGCGTATCAGGCTGCTGTCAGGAATTTTGATTTGTTCTATTTGGGACAGTGTTACGTTGCGAAAACGGCGTTTTTCTATTGCCAGCCTCCATTCGGATTGGATGATTTGCCAAAATAGGCTTATTTTTTCATATGTATTTAAAATACCTGAGGTTTGTTTTGCCCATTGATATTTGCCTATATTCACTTTTTTGCCTCTTGTGTTTTTAAAAAGAATTTAATTTGACTTTTGGTTTAGTTGTGTAGCTCGGATACAAGTATCCGACAAAACATTCAATGCCGCGCCAAGGTCGGATTTCAGAACCCGACTTGCTTGCTTTATAGGCAGCCTGAAAAAGGCGCAACACGGTTTCAGGTTGCCTCAAATCGTTAAAACGTCCAATCGTTCATCATTTGCTGCAACTGCTTGGCATGGGTGCGGTTTTGTTCGGCAATGCACGCATTTTTGCGCATTTGCCTTGCCGTTCCGATTGCGCCGCCGCCCAATGATGCCGCCCAGTCGCAATAACGGTTTCGGTATGCGGCAAAAGCCTGCTCTGCCGCATGGTATTTTTTCAGCGCGGCATCGGCATATTTTGGCTCTTCGTCCCATTGCTGCATTTTCGCAATGGCTTGCGCTTGGGCGTTGTGCCAAGCCGTTGCGCTGCGCTCGGCATCTTGCCGCACGCAGGTTTGCACATCAACCTGCGCGAAATATCGGTCGCTGCACGCATCGCGGATACTGTGTTCCAGCGGCAGGGTGTCCGCTAAGGCAGTCGCCGATACGCAGAGCAAGCGTAGCCTGCATGGCGTAGGGTGTGTGGCTTTGCCACGCACGCGGTTTTTTGCCTCAACCTTGTAAACCGCGTGCGCAGCAAGCTGCACACCCTACGCTTGTTTTCAGGCTGCGTTTGCGGTCGTCTGAAAGGCAGCCTGAAAGTGGGTTTTCAGACGACGTTTCGGTTTTTAGGCTGCCTTTGGCTTGGGTTCGTCTACTCGCTGGCAAGCCATATGGATTGTTCCGCGTCGCGGTTGTCGATGCGGTGGTAAAAGCGGACGGTGTTTTTCAAGCCCGCCTGCATCAGCCGTCGGCACAAATCGCCGCTGACGATGGTTTGCGTGGGGTAATCGGTGTCCGTGGCGATGGATACGTCCCAGTCAAATGCGTCTTTGAGCTGCTGCACGTCAAATTCGTATTCTTCGCAGCCGTCAAAGCCCGTTTTTTCATAAACGCTGTGGGCAAAATCGGTGGCGTGTTCGTGGTTGGTAGCGTGCAGGGCGAAGAAATCGTCGGATACACCGTGCCCGTTGATGGCAATGTCTAAAAACTGCACCCAGCGCCGCTCGGCTTCGGGCTGCAAAAGGGTTTTGACTTTTTGGCTGACGATTGGGGTTGTTAGATCTTGAAATTAATCCACACTTATACTAAAAATCATAATGAATGATTTTTAACTCTATTCCTAACTCAGATAATAATTGAATTTGATTTAAGGAGAATTTATATTCACGAGTAGCCTCATCGTTGGCCCAGCTGTAAATTATAAGCTCCTTATTTAGTTTATATTTTTTAAATATATAGTTTAAATTTTTCTTTATGTCTTCTATTTTCTGTATAATTTTATTAATTTTTTCATTTAAATTTTCCTCTTTATCTATACCAAAAGAATAGTAAGAGTGTTCAATTATAAATTGAACCTTTTTGTTTGGTGAGGTAAATAAATCTCCCTTACTATAAAACTCGGCATTTTTAATATTAAGTATTTTGTCTATTTCTCTCATGTTAATATAATCATTTGATTCCATATAAAATGTTACTTCAATTGAATTATTCAGCATCATTAAAACCCTTAAATAGCCCCAATGGAAAATGATGTCGTAGCGCGGTTGAGCGCTGCGGGGGTTTTGCCTGCTTTCAGGTTGAATTTCGGTTGCACGGACTGGGTGTCCAGCCAGCCTTCGCTGTCCAGCAGGTCGTAGTTTTCCGATGTCCAGTCAATGCTTAAATATGTCGGTTTTTTGGTGTGGGTAGAGGGCGTATAGCATGGGGGGATTCCTGTGTCTGAGGCCGTCTGAAAACAGGGTTGCAGCCGAATGCCTGTTATGCAGCAGTGTATGTCCGATAGCGGGCGGACATGCGGCTGAGGCCGTCTGAAAGGTTTTTCAGACGGCCTTAAACGTATCGGAAGCGCGGTATGCAAAGCGCGCGGATTGTAATGGAGGCCGTCTGAAAAGAGTAGGGTCTGACGGATGTCAAACTTATTGCTGTTTCGCGTGCAAATCGGCGGACGGGCGTGATTTGTCTGTGATAAGATAATTATTCTTATTTCATTGCCGCTGCGGGCGCAGGCCGTCTGAAAGATTGAAAAACGCGGCCGTAGGCAATATATGGGCAGCTTCGACCACACCGACAAGAAGACCTGCCCTATGGGAACACAGCACCAACAATCGGAAGGCGGCAGCACCCTGAAACTGCGTCCGCCGCGCCAATACGGCGTTTTCCTGATAAACGACGACTACACCACCATGGATTTCGTGGTGAAGATACTCACCGAAGTATTTATGCTGCCCGAGGAGCGCGCCGTGGCCGTGATGCTCTTGGTGCACCACGAGGGCAAAGGCCTTTGCGGCACCTACACGCGCGACGTGGCGCAGACCAAGCAGATGCAGGTGCACAGCCGCGCCGCCGATGCGGGTTTCCCGCTCAAATGTACGATAGAGGAGGTTTCATGATTTCGGACGCTTTGGAACAGATTTTGCAGGAGCTTTACGCCGACGCCCGCGCGCGCAGCTACGAGATGATTACGCTCGAACAGCTCCTGCTGGCCTTGTTGGAGCAGTCGGACGAAGTGCAGAAAGTGCTCGAGGCCCTGCATGTGGATGTGGACGTGCTCTCCGGCCAGCTTTTGAGCAGCATCCAGGACAACACGCCCATGCTGCCCGCCGGCCTGCTCGACAAAACCGACACCCAGCCCACACTCGGCTTCCAGCGCGTGATGCAGCGGGCGATTATCCACGCGCAGTCGGTGGAAAAACGCGAAGTGCGCCCGGTCGACGTGCTGGTGTCAATGATGGGCGAAAAAGACTGTCCCGCCGTGTATTTCCTGCAACTGCAATCCGTCGGCCGCGTGGAAATCCTGCGCTATCTCGCCCACGGTGAAACCGGCGAAGAGGCGCAGAGGCCGTCTGAAAACGAAGAAGACGAAGCCGCACCCGCCGTAGGCGGCGACGCGCTGGCCAAATACACCGTCAACCTCAATGCCGAAGTGCGCGCCGGACGCATCGACCCGCTGATCGGCCGCAAAGCCGAAATGGAGCGGCTGGTGCAGGTTTTGTGCCGCCGCCGCAAGAACAACCCGCTGCTCGTCGGCGAGGCAGGCGTGGGCAAAACCGCGCTGGCCGAAGGGCTGGCACACCAAATCGTCGGCGGCCAAGTGCCCGACGTGCTGGCGGGCGACACTGTCTACATGCTCGACATGGGCGCGCTTTTGGCGGGCACGAAATACCGCGGCGACTTTGAAGCGCGTATCAAAAACGTCATCAAAGCCCTCGACGAAACCGACGGCGCCATTCTCTTTATCGACGAAATCCACACCATCATCGGCGCGGGCAGCACATCGGGCGGCACGATGGACGCCTCCAACCTGCTCAAACCCGCCCTTGCCAAAGGCCGCCTGCGCTGCATCGGCGCCACCACCTACGACGAATTCCGCACCATATTCAGCAAAGACCACGCCCTCAGCCGCCGTTTCCAAAAAATCGACGTCGCCGAACCCAGCGTGGCCGAAACCGCCGACATCCTGCGCGGCCTCAAACCCATGTTCGAACAGTTTCACGACGTGCGCTACACCAACGGCGCCATCGAAGCCGCCGCCGAACTCTCCGACCGCTACATCAACGAACGCTTCCTGCCCGACAAAGCCATCGACATCATGGACGAAGCGGGCGCGGCGCAGAAAATCCTGCCCAAGTCCAAACAGAAAAAAGTTATCGGCAAAGCGCAGATTGAAGCCGTCGTCGCCAAAATCGCCCGCATCCCCGAAAAAACCGTGTCGCACGACGACAAACAAATCCTCAAACACCTCGCCCGCAACCTGAAAAACATGGTGTTCGGCCAAGATGCCGCCATCGACGCCCTCGCCGCCGCCGTCAAAATGTCCCGCTCCGGCCTCGGCCTGCCCGACAAACCCGTCGGCAGCTTCCTCTTTTCCGGTCCGACCGGCGTCGGCAAAACCGAAGTCGCCCGCCAGCTCGCCTTCTCCCTCGGCGTACCCCTGCAACGCTTCGACATGTCCGAATACATGGAGCGCCACGCCGTCTCCCGCCTGATCGGCGCGCCGCCGGGCTACGTCGGCTTCGAGCAGGGCGGCCTGCTCACCGAAGCCGTGAACAAACAGCCGCACTGCGTCCTGCTTCTCGACGAAATCGAAAAAGCCCATCCCGACATCTTCAACGTCCTGTTGCAGGTGATGGACGCGGGCAGGCTCACCGACAACAACGGCAAAAGCGCCGATTTCCGCAACGTCATCCTCATCATGACCACCAACGCCGGCGCCGAAAGCCTCAGCCGACCGACCCTCGGCTTCACCGCCAAACGCGAACGCGGCGACGAAATGCAGGCCATCAGCAAAACCTTCACCCCCGAATTCCGCAACCGCCTCGATGCCGTCATCCCCTTCGCCCCGCTCGACACCGCCGTCATCGCCCGCGTCGTCGACAAATTCCTGCTCCAACTCGAACAGCAGCTGCTGGCGAAAAAAGTCGAAGCCGAATTCACGCCCGAACTGCGCGCCTACCTCGCCGAAAAAGGCTTCGACCCGCAAATGGGCGCCCGCCCCATGCACCGCCTCATCCAAAGCAAACTGCGCCGCGCCCTAGCCGACGAACTCCTCTTCGGCCGCCTCGCCGACGGCGGCTTCGTGCGCATCGGCTGGAACGCGGACAAAGAAGAAGCCCAGCTGGCGTTTGAAAAAGAAACCAGCGCCGCCGCCGTGTAAGCGCCGCATCTTCCGTCAGGCCGTCTGAAAACCGCATCCGGCGTTTTCAGACGGCCTTTCTTCCGCCGCCGCGCGTAGCGTTTCGTTTATAATGCCGCGTTTTTCCCCAGCCGCCTTTCAGACGGCCACACGAGCTTTCCCTATGGCATACCAAGTCCTCGCCCGCAAATGGCGTCCGAAAACCTTTGCCGACCTAGTCGGCCAGGAACACGTCGTCAAAGCCCTGCAAAACGCCCTCGACAAAGGCCGTCTGCACCACGCCTACCTGCTCACCGGCACACGCGGCGTCGGCAAAACCACCATCGCCCGCATCCTCGCCAAAAGCCTCAACTGCGAAAAGCCGCAGCACGGCGAACCCTGCGGCGAATGCCAAAGCTGCCGCGACATCGACGCCGGACGCTACGTCGACCTTCTGGAAATCGACGCCGCCTCCAACACCGGCATCGACAACATCCGCGAAGTGCTGGAAAACGCCCAATACGCCCCTACCGCAGGCAAATACAAAGTCTATATCATCGACGAAGTGCACATGCTCTCCAAAAGTGCGTTTAACGCCATGCTCAAAACCCTCGAAGAGCCGCCCGAACACGTCAAATTCATCCTCGCCACCACCGACCCGCACAAAGTCCCCGTCACCGTCCTCTCCCGCTGCCTGCAATTCGTCCTGCGCAACATGACCGCGCAGCAGGTGGCCGCCCACCTCGAACACGTCCTCACCGCCGAACAAATCCCTTTCGAGCCCGCCGCCCTGCAACTGCTCGGCCGCGCCGCCGCAGGCTCGATGCGCGACGCCCTCAGCCTGCTCGACCAGGCCATCGCCATGGGTTCGGGGCAGGTAACGGAAAACGACGTGCGGCAAATGATAGGCGCGGTGGACAAACGCTATTTATACGAACTGCTCGACAGCATCGCCGCACAAAACGGTGCCGCCCTCCTGCAAAAAGCGCAGGAAATGGCCGAACGCGCCGTCGGCTTCGACAACGCCCTGAGCGAACTCGCCCTGCTGCTGCAACGCCTCGCCCTGATGCAGACCGTACCCGCCGCCGTGCCCACCGACGACCCCGAACGTCCCGCCCTCGCCGCCCTCGCCGCGCAACTGGGCGGCGAACAAATCCAGCTCTACTACCAATGCGCCATCCGCGGCAAACAGGATTTGAGCCTTGCCCCCGACGAATACGCCGGCTTCGTCATGACCCTCCTGCGCATGCTCGCCTTCGCCCCCATGGCCGCCCCCGCGCACACCGGCGGCCATATCGCCGGCAGCGGCCTCAGCGACCCCGCCCCCGCTTCTGCCGATAACGGAGCGGCAGAAACAAAGCACAGGCCGTCTGAAACCGCCGCCCCCGTTTCAGACGGCCACAAAACGCCCGCCGACACGCGGGCCGGACAACAGAGGCCGTCTGAAAGCCCCGCAAACAGCTTGCCAGCAAGCACTACAATAACTGCCGCAGCCGAAAGGCCGTCTGAAAACCCCGCCGCATCGTCCGAACCCGTTTCAGACGGCCTGACCAACGCGCCGCAAAGCGAAACAAGGCCGTCTGAAAACCCCGCAAACCAAGTCCGCGAACCCGCCGCCGCTGCCGCAGACAAAAGGCCGTCTGAAAACCGCGCGGCAGAACAAAACGACGCAGACGGCATCCCGCCGTGGGAAGACGCCGCCGCCGAAGCAATCCCCGTTTCAGACGGCCGCAAACCGTCCGCCGACGTACAAGCCAAACAGAGGCCGTCTGAAAACGCAGCCGCATTGTCCGAAGCCGTTTCAGACGGCCTCACCGCCGCACCGCAAACAGAAGTAAGGCCGTCTGAAAACCCCGCAAACCAAGTCCGCGAACCCGCCGCCACCGTTGCGGCAGACGAAAGGCCGTCTGAAAACCCGCAGGACGAAACAGCGGCACCAAGCGCGCCCGTTTCAGACGGCCTCACAGCAGAAAACACCGTCCTGCCCGCCACACCCGCCGCATGGCAGCGCGACGAAGACATCCCTTTCGACGAACTGCCCGCCGCAGAGCCCGCGCAGGAGCAGGAAAACGCGGAAGAAGACAGTGCGGAGGAAGAGGGCGCGGAAGAAGCCGACTTTGCTCCCATGCCCGAGTTGTCCGCCGCCCACTGGCACGCCGTGATCAAACGCCTGAACAAACGCCTCGGCGCCGCGCAGATGCTGGCCGACCACATGGCGTGGACGGACTACGACGCCGCGCAAAACCGCCTCTTGTTCGCCCTCAACGGCAACGCCCCGGCCACCACCACCAAAGAATATTTCGACAAAATCCGCAACGCCCTCGCCGAAGCCTACGGCCTGAACGGCCTCAGCCTGCAAACCGTGCCGTGGCAGGAAGGCCAAGGTTGGGAGACCCCCGCCATGCGCCGCGCGCGCCTGCAGCGCGAAGGCCGCGACGAAGCCCGCCGCCGCCTCGAAGCCGACCCCGCCTGCCGCGCCCTGATGGGCGCCCTAAACGCCGAAGGCTGGCACGAAGACAGCCTGATGCGCGCGGAAGACCTCGAAGAATACGCCGTTCAGGCCGTCTGAAAGCAGCGTTTCAACGAAATGAAAAACGTCGCGTCAAAGGGCGCGGCACCATCCTTTTCTTTTTTAAACCACCAACCACAGGAGTATCCCCGATGTTCGGAAAAGCAGGACTGGGCGGCTTGATGCAGCAGGCTCAAAAAATGCAGGAAAACATGAAAAAAGCACAGGCCGAGCTGGCCGTCACCGAAGTGGGCGGCGAAGCGGGCAACGGCCTGGTGAAGGTCGTCATGACCTGCAACCACCAAATCCGCAGCGTCAGCATCAGCCCCGAGCTGATCGCCGAAGCCGCCGAAGACAAGGAAATGCTGGAAGACCTCGTCCTCGCCGCCGTCAACGCCGCGCACGAGGCCGCCGAATCGCTCACCGCCTCCACCATGGGCAAGTTCACCCAAGGGCTGCCCGCAGGCATAGGCGATTTCTTCAAATAAGCCTTTTCAGACGGCCTGACGCATTTTGCGTCAGGCCGTCTGAATATCCGCCGCCCGTTTTGACGAAAGGAAACCATGCTCCTGTTTTCCCCGATGTGGTGTCACGAAGTCGAACGCATCGGCTTTGCCCGCTGCTCCCGCGCCGCCGACCTGCTGCGTGCCGCCTCCGACTACTGCACATTGGCCGCCTTTGCTGCTCTGATTGCATCCTTCGCCGCCGGTTTTTCCGCATGGTATGCCGCCGCCCTCTGGCTGACGGGCAGGCTGTTCTGCATCCTTTCTTTGTACATCATCGCCCGTCGCCGCTTCCGCTACGACGACGACAAAATCATCGCAAGCTGGCGCGACGGCAAGGGCAGAATCTGCCGCTACACCTTCCGCGAAAACCTGCGCGACAGCGGCTATAGCCCGCAAACATGGTTCGAACACATCAAAACCAAACCGCACCCACCGCGCCGCTGCCGGCGGCATCCGCATCAAAGGCCGTCCCCGCCTGCGCGGGGATGACATTTCTGAAAGCGGCAGCAACCGACAAGCAAACGAAAGATCGCCATGAACCATCTGCTCATCGACTTTGAAAACCTGCAACCGGCCAACCTCGACCGCCTCGACGACAAAAACACCTGCATCTGGCTGTTTCTCGGCCTGCACCAGCAAAGAAACATCGAACTCGAACTGTGCGAATCGCTGTGCCGCTTCGGCAAAAACGTCCGTTTCATCCGCCTGGAAAAAAGCGGCAAAAACGCCCTCGATTTCTATATCAGCTTCTACCTCGGCCGCATCATCGAATCCGACCCGCACGCGCAAATCGCCATCCTGTCGCGCGACGGCGGCTACGACACGCTGGTCGAACACATCCGCAACCGCAACCCCGCCGCCGTTGTCGGCCGCGTCGGCCAAACCGAAATGGTCGCCGCCCCTGCTCCGTGCGAAAAGCCGTCGGACGAGCCTGCGCCAAGCCCGTCTGAAAACGAGCAAAGCCCCGAACCTGCCGATTCTCTCGAACCTTTTTACCGCGCCGCCGTCACCGCCCTGCGCCGCGCCGACGCCCACCGTCCCCGCCGTCTTGCCAACCTCGAAGGCAATCTGCGCAACTATCTGCTGCGCGGTTTGCTGGCAGAACAAAGCCCCGAAGAGCAGCAGGAAACTGTCGGCAAAGTCATCCGCAAACTCGAATGGCGGCGGCTTGTCAGTATCGACGCCGAAAGCGGCACGGTTGCCTATTTCCTCAGTGATGCCGACGCCGAAGAACTGCTGTGCCGCCATATCCGCAATACGCAGCCGAAAACCCAACACGCCCTGCGCGAAGCCCTGCGGCAGAAAGGCGAAAAACTGTGCGTCGGGGTCGGCGACGTCCTCATCGGCCGTCTGATCGCCCGCATGCAGGCCGACCGGACGCTGCACATCGCCGCCGACGGCAGTGTGTCCTACCCGCCGAAGGAAACTGCGCCGCCGTCTGCCGATGGCGCCGAACTGCCGCCGCTCGGGGACAAAGAGCGGCAGAAAATCGACAACCGCATCCGTGCGCTGCTGTCACGCCCCAACCGTCCGAAAAGCCCGGACACCCTGCAAAACAGCATCCGCGCCGTGCTCAAACCGTTTCAGACGGCCTGTTCCTTCGACATCAAGGCCGAAACACAAGGCCAAATCGAACGCCTGCGCAGCAAGAAAACCATCTCGCTCAAAGGGAAGAAAATCGTTTATGCCCAAAAGCCCTGATTCGCCGCCAAGTCGTTGACGAAAACGGTAAAAGGCCGTCTGAACGCCCTCTCGGGTTCTCAGACGGCCTTTCAGAAACGTCACCCCCGCGCAGGCGGGGGCGGCCTAGCGCATCACGTTGCGCCAGTCCTGCTCAAAATAATTCACCAAAGCCTGCGTGTTCAGATGGTTGGGCTCGACCTTGCGCCGCGCCATGTCGGGCGGGAAGCGGAACATTTCGGCGGCGGTGTCGGCGTTGAGATAGCGCGTGGGCACGTCAAACTTCTGCGGCACGGCAAAATCCGCGCTAAAACCGGCCAGCACAAAGCCCCATTCGCCAAACGAAGGGACATACACATGATAGGGCGCGGTGTGGAGGCCGGCCGCTTCGAGCGTGGCGACCACCGACCAAAAGGCATGCGGCGCGAAATAGGGCGAGGTGGATTGGACGACGATTTTGCCCTGCGGCGCGAGGTGGCGGGCGACGAGGCGGTACATCGGTACGGAGTAGAGTTTGCCCAGCGAAAAATTCGACGGGTCGGGCAAGTCGATGATGATGACGTCGAATTTCTGCGGCGCGGTTTCCAGCCATTTGGCGGCATCGTCGTTGATAACGCGCATTTTCGGGTGCGACAGCGAGCCTTGGTTGAGCGCGCTGAGGGCGGCGGAATTTTTGAACACGGCGGTCATGTCGGGGTCTAAATCGACCAGCGTGATTTGCTTAACATTCGGATATTTCAACACTTCCCGCGCGGCCAGGCCGTCGCCGCCGCCGAGTATCAAAACGTGTTCGGCGCGCGAGGCCGTCTGCATGGCGGGCAAGACGAGGGCTTCGTGGTAACGGGCTTCATCGCGCGAGGAAAATTGCAGGTTGCCGTTGATGTAAAGCCGCGTGTCGTCTTTCCAGCGCGTAACCACCAGCCGCTGGTAGGGCGAGTGGCTTTCAAATACAACCGGGTCGCCGAAGTAGCTTTGTTCGGCTTTGAAAGTGATTTGGTTGGCGTAAACAAAGGCGGCGGCGAGCGCGGCGAGTACGAGAAAGGCGCGCAGACGGATGGCGCGGTAGCGGGGCAGCTCGGCTTTGAACACGCGGGCGGTGAGGTAGGCGACGGCGGCGTTTAACAGGCCGAACAGCAAGGCCGAACGCGCCATGCCGAGCTTGGGCGCAAGCACCAGCGGAAACAGCAGCGATACGGCCAGCGCGCCGAGATAGTCGAAGGTCAGTACGCGCGAGACGAGTTCCTTAAAATCCGTATCGCGGCGGTTGAGCACGCGCATCACCAGCGGAATTTCCATGCCGACGACCGTGCCGACTATCAGCACAAAGGCGTAAAGCAGCGTGCGGAACGGTGCGGCCGACAGCCCGAAGGCCACAAACAAAGCCAGCGCGGACAAGCCGCCGATGATGCCCACCAGCAATTCGATTTCGACAAAACGCGAGAGCGTGTCTTCTTCTTTGATGTATCGGGTAAGGTGTGCGCCGATGCCCATCGAGAAAAGATACAGGCCGATAACCGACGAAAACTGCAAAATGCTGTCGCCCAAAAGATAGCTCGCCAGCGCAGCGATGATGAGTTCGTAAGCCAGACCGCAGCTGGCGACGATGAAAACGGAGATGATGAGGATGCGTTGGGACTGGGATTTCATGTTTCAGACGGCCTCGACGGAAGCGGGCGATTATACGGCAAACGCGGCGGCAGGCCGTCCCCGCCTTCGCGGGGATGACGTTTCTGAAAAGCGGGGCGTTCAGACGGCCTTTGCACTCGGCCGCGCAACCGTGTACGGAGGCCGTCTGAAAAAAAGCGAACGGGCGTGCCGCCGCAGGAAGAGGCCGTCTGAAAACGGGGTTTCAGACGGCCTCTAAGCAATCAACAAACGGCGCTTACATCAGGAAGAAATAAGCCCACAGCGACACCAGGGCGATGCTGAGGATATTGAGCACCATGCCCACTTTGAGCATGTCGCGCTGGGTAACGATGCCGGTGCCGAACACAATCGCATTCGGCGGCGTGGCTACCGGCAGCATAAAGGCGCAGGAGGCGCCGATGCCGATGATGAGCACCATCACTTCCTTGGGCATACCCATCTGTTCGGCCACGCTGGCGAACACCGGCACCAAGAGGGCGGCGGAGGCGGTGTTGCTGGTGAACTCGGTGAGGAAGATGATGAAGGCGGACACGGCGAGGATCACGATAAAGGGATGCGCCAGCACGAAGGTGCTCGCCATTTCCTGCCCCAGTGCGGCGGAGGCGCCCGATTTTTGCAGCAGCGTGCTCAGGGTGATGCCGCCGCCAAAGAGCAGCAGCACGCCCCAGTCGGTATTGCGCGCCACTTCGCGCCAGCGCACGACGCCGAAAATCACTACGGCCACGGCGGCGGTGAGGGCGACGAAAGAGTCGGGGCTGGAAATGCCCAGCTCTTTTTTCAGCGTGTCGCCGAAGATCCACGCCACGGCGGCGGCCAGGAAAATCAGCATGGCAATCACGCGGTGCAGCGTCCACGGGATGTCTTCGTGTTCCACCTGCACTTTGGCCGATAGATTGGGCTTGAGCACGACAAACAGCGAAAACAGCATCAGCGGCAAAAGTGCCAGCATCATCGGCAGGCCGAACTTCATCCAGCCGGCAAAATCCAGATTCAGCGCTTTGGCGGCAATCGCGTTGGGCGGCGAGCCGACCACCGTGCCCAGGCCGCCGATGCTGGCGCAGTAGGCGATGCCCAAGAGCACGAAGACAAAGGTGTTGCGGTCTTTTTCCTTGTCCAGATGGCTCATCAGCCCCATTGCCAGCGGCAGCATCATCGCCGCCGTGGCCGTGTTGCTGATCCACATCGACAAAAAGGCGGTAACAGCAAACAGCAGGTGCACGGCGACAAAAGTATTGCCGCGCGAGAGCGAAATCAGCCACACGGCGATTTTGCGGTCGAGCTTTTGCATATGCAGCGCCGTCGCCAGCGCGAAGCCGCCGAAAAACACATAGATAATCGGGTCGGCAAAGCCCGCCAGCGCGGCCTTGGTGTCCATATCGGGGATTTTGAACAGAATGGCAAACAGCGGCACGATCAGTGCGGTAACAGTAATGTGCACCGCTTCGGTAAACCACATAATCGCCACGAAGGCCAGAATGGTCAGCCCCTTATTGACATCGCTGTCGTAGGGCAGGATTTGGTAGAGCACAGCACTGATAAGCGCGGCAACGATGGCGATTACCAGCCCGCGAAAATCGGTTATCGGCGCCTGCGCGCTCAATAACTCGACGTTTTCCGGCTGCTGTTCGCTTTTCGGTTTGTCGGTCATGGAAATCTCTCCCGGGTTGGATTTTTCTTGCGGCGGTTTACCCGCCTGCCGCATAAGATAACATAAGTTTACACAACGGCGCAAAAAGGATTGCGCGAACGGCGAAAGGACGTCTGAAAAGGCTGCGGGACGGGTTTGCGGGCGGCGCAAGGGCAGGGCGGACAACAGGCCGTCTGAAAAGCGGGGGCGCTGCGTAGTTGGCGGCGGCAAAGCAAAAAGGCCGTCTGAAAACCCTATTTCGGGTTTTCAGACGGCCTTTTCAGACGGCCTTCCTGCCTGCGTCAGGCAAACAGGCGGCAGGCCGCATAGGAGATGGCGCCGCCGCCGATCAGCAGCCAGAGCGCCAAAAGGGCGGCCAGCAGCAGCGCCCGCATGCCCGCCTGATGCACGCTCTGCCAGCGCGTGCTGAAGCCGAGGGCGAACATCGCCACCGTCAGTAGAAAAGTGTCGGCCTGCAAAATGCCGCCGTGCAGCGCTTGGGGCAGCGGCACGAAGCTGTTGAACACCGCCGCCGCGATAAAGCCCAGAGCGAACCACGGCACGGACGCGCCGCCGCCAGCGTCCGCGCCGCCGTTAAAACGTCGCATCAGGCGCGGCAGCAGCAGCAAAAAGGGCGCGAGCAGCAGCACGCGGATCATTTTGGTAATCACCGCCACGTCGGCCGTGACCGAGTTCACCGCCGCGCCCGCCGCCGCCACCTGCGCCACTTCGTGCACTGTCGCGCCCGTGTAGATGCCCCAGCCGAACCATGCGGCATCGGGTGCACCGTGCGGCAGCAGCGCCGCCGCCATCAGCGGGTAAACAAACATCGCCAGCGTGCCGAACACCACCACCGTCGCCACCGCCACGCCCACGGCCGCCTCTTTCGCCTTCAACACCGGCTGCGCCGCCAGCACTGCCGCCGCACCGCAAATCGCGCTGCCCGCGCCCACCAGCGCCGCCGTGTCGGCATCCAGCCGCAGCCGTCTGCCCAGATACAGCGCCAGCATAAATGTGCCCGCCACAACGCACATGTCCGCCAAAAGCGCCGGCCAGCCCGCATACAGCAGCTGCGGCACGGTGATGCGGAAACCGTAAAACACGATGCCCAGCCGCAGCAGCGTGCCCTTGGCAAACAGCACGGCATCGCCCAAAGCCGCCGTGTGGCGGTTAAGCGGGCTGTTGCCCGCCGCCATGCCCAGCACGATGGCGAGCGTCAGCGGGCTGACGCCCGACTCGCGGAAAAACGGCAGCGAAGCGGCGGCCATGCACAGCGCGGCCGCCGCCGCAAAGGGAATCAGTGTGTGGATTTTTTTGGGGGACATGGTTTTCTCCTTTGTTGTTTTGCTTTTTTACTTCGTTGAAACTGCGCTTTCAGAAACGTCATTCCCGAGTAGGCGGGAGCGGCCAAAGCCGCAGGGCGCGGTTTCGCACGGCGGGCTATCTTAACACCGATTTACCTTGTGGCGGCATGGGAGGGCGGTAGGAGAAGAGGGAAGAGGTCGTCTGAAAAACGGCAAAGGGCTCCTGTTAAACAGAAGCCCTTTGCCGTTTTCATTTTCTTGGAACCTTGTTTTCAGACAGCCGGATATGCCGGATATTTAGTTGCGCTTGAATTTTTTCGGCAGGTTGACCCGGGCGGTTTTGTGTTTTTGTTCCAGCCTGTCGGGCGCGGAAATATCTTGTAGGTTTTTGGCGTAGGCGGTGTGTTCTGCCGCATCCGAATATGTTTTCAGACGGCCTTTATGGCCGTCTGAAAAGCGGAAAGCGCCGTTTACAGAAGCAGCGATTTGCCGTTGTGCGGGTTGGCGGCTCTGACAGCGGCTAGGAGGGCGTGGAAGTCGAGGCCGTATTGCTGCGCGAGTCGGCCGGCGCGTTTTTTCAGGGCGTCGAAGCGCGTCTCGCGCGGGCTTTGTTTGAAGGCGGCAACGGCGATGTTGCCGTGGCTCTCGGCGGGAATGTGCAAGACGCGGCCGTCGAAGCAGCGGGACAGGGTTTCGACGAAGCGGGGGAAACGGCGGTCGCCGCTCCACCAGTTGGTGACGAAGATGCCGTCTGAAGACAGGGCGCGGCGGCAGTCTTGGAAAAATTCGGCGGTGACGAGGCTGTCGATGATTTGTTCGCCGTCGAAGCCGTCGACCAGCAGGATGTCGGTGCCGCCGAGCAGGGTTTTGACATATTGCGCGCCGTCGGCTTCGACAATTTCGAAGTTCTGTCCTTCAAACGGCAGTTCGAACAGGCTGCGGGCGACGGCGATAACCTGGGGATTGATGTCGACGGCGGTTTGCCGCGTGTCGGGCAGGTACGCGTCTATCCAGCGGGCGAACGAGCCGCCGCCGAGGCCGATTTGCGTGATGTGCGCGGGCGGGTCGGCAAAGAGCAGCCAGGCCATCATGGCGCGGCTGTACGAGAGGACGAGTTCGGCGGGCTTGTCGAGGCTCATCGAGCTTTGGATGGTGCTGCTGCCCAGATGCAGGGAGCGGATGCCGTTTTCTTCGGAGATGCCGACTTCGGGCAGGGCGTCGCGGGCGGGGCGCAGGCGGCGGTAGGGATGGCGGGGCGGCATTATTCGGCTTCTTCAATCCAAGCCTGCTGCACGGCTTCGAGAATGCGCTCGCCGCAGCGGGCAGGGTCGTCGTCGAACTCGGGCAGGGCGAGAATCATGTCGCGCAACTGGGTGAAGCGCAGGGTTTTGGGGTCGATGCTTTCGCCGTGTAAATCGTAAAGCTCTTCGGCGATGCGTTGGGTGTCGGTCCATTTCATCATCGGCTTCCTTATGTGTTGTTTTTCATATGTTGTTTTTCGCGAAGAGGCCGTCTGAAAGATATGGGCCGACTTGTGTCGGGTTATGACCCAGCCTACATTGGTATTCAGACGGCCTTTGGTTTTAATGGTCTTCGCGGGCGTGGTTGATGGTGTATTTGGGGATTTCGACCACCAAATCTTCATCGGCCACCACGGCCTGACAACTCAGGCGCGAGTCGGCTTCCAAGCCCCAGGCCTGGTCGAGCAGGTCTTCTTCGAGTTCGGTCGGTTCTTCCATGCTGTCGAAACCTTGGCGGATGATGACGTGGCAGGTGGTGCAGGCGCAGGATTTTTCACAGGCGTGATCGACTTCGATGTCGTGATCGAGCAATACGTCGAGTACGGTTTTGCCCTCGGGTGCGTCTTCGATGACCGCACCTTCGGGGCAGAGTGTGGCGTGTGGGAGTACGGTGATTTTGGGCATTGTTTTTTCTCTTTATGAAAGTGGTTTGGTGGTTTGTTGTGTTCAGACGGCCGGTATGCTGTCTGTATGGTTTATGTCGATTTCGATGCCTTTGTTTTTCAGGTTTTGCAGGCATTCGGCCAAATAGGCGTCGTCGTGTTCGGGGTAAACGGGGCTGCTTTGGGTTGCGACAGTTTCCGGCGGTTCGGGCGGCAGGCTTTTACCGCGATATTCGGGTGCGAGCCATTGCGCGTCGGGGCGGTAGCTGCGTTTTTGCATTTCCTTCATGACGAGCAGGTGGTAGCGGTAGAGCAGGCTGCGCGGATAGCGGAACACATAATTCACCGTCGCGTGCGGCCTGCCCCAGCCCGCGCCGCGCAGGGCGGCGCATTCGCGGTGCTGTCCCAAAAGCTGGGCGCGGGGCAGGTGGGGAATGAGGGTTTCGTGCCAGAGGCGCATAGTGTTTTTACCTTTTCAGACGGCCTTTGGTGTATCAACGCTTCTTTTACATACAGGCCGTCTGAAACCATTGTCCGTTTAAATATCGTCCACGCTTTGTCCGGTTAGGGCGCGTTGGATATTGCGGTTCATACGTTTGGCGGCGAAGTTGTCGGTGGCGTTGCCCAAGTCGGACACGGCGGCGCGGATTTCTTCGGCGCTGCCGTTGTTCAGACGGCCTTCAAGCGCGGCGATGCTGTTTTGGATGGCGGCCAACTCGGCTGCGTCGAGCAGGTCGGCATCGAGTTCCAACGCGGCGGCCACTGCGCCGAGCAGCCCTTCTGCTTCAACGGCGGCTTCGGCGCGGGCGCGGGCGGCCATGTCTTCGGCGGCGTTGGCCATGCTGTCTTTGAGCATCTGTGTGATGGTGTCGTCGTCGAGGCCGTAAGAGGGTTTGACTTCGATTTGCGCCTGCACGCCGGTGGACTGCTCCTGCGCGGATACCGACAACAGGCCGTCTGCATCGACTTGGAAGGTAACGCGGATACGCGCCGCGCCGGCGGTCATCGGCGGGATGCCGCGTAGGGTGAATTTGGCGAGGCTGCGGCAGTCGGACACCAATTCGCGCTCGCCTTGTACGACGTGCACGGTCATGGCGGTTTGGCCGTCTTTGAAGGTGGTGAAATCTTGGGCGCGGGCGGTGGGGATGGTGGAATTGCGCGGAATGATTTTTTCGGCGAGGCCGCCGTAGGTTTCGAGGCCGAGCGACAGGGGAATCACGTCGAGCAGCAGCCATTCGCCGGCGGTTTTGTTGCCCGCAAGTACATCGGCCTGCATGGCCGCGCCCAACGCGACGACTTGGTCGGGGTTGAGATTGTTGAGCGGCGTTTGGCCGAAAAATGTGGCTACGGCCTGCTGGATATGCGGCATACGGGTCGAGCCGCCCACCATAATCACGCCTTTGATGTCGGCTTTGGACACGCCCGCGTCTTTGAGCGCCTGCTTCACCGGTTCGATGGTTTTTTGCACCAGATGGCGCGTCAGCTCTTGAAATTCTTGGCGGGTAACGGTGGCGCGGATTGGGCGGCCGTCTGAAAGCTCGGTTTCGATGTGGGTTTGCTCGCGGTCGGTCAACTCTTCTTTGGCGCGGCGGGCAAGCGAGAGCAGGAGTTGGCTGTCTTGGTCGGATAATTGCGACAGACCGAGTTGTTCGAGCAGGTGGCAGAACAGGCGTTGGTCGAAATCGTCGCCGCCCAAGGCGCTGTCGCCGTTGGTGGATTTGACTTGAAACAAGCCCTTGCTCAATTCGAGCACGGATACGTCGAGCGTACCGCCGCCGAGGTCGTACACCACAAATGTGCCTTCCGAGCCGTTGTCGAGGCCGTAGGCGATGGCGGCGGCGGTCGGCTCGTTGAGCAGGCGCAACACATTGATGCCGGCCAAACGCGCCGCGTCTTTGGTGGCCTGGCGCTGCGCGTCGTCAAAATAGGCCGGCACGGTAATCACCGCGCCCACCAGCGCGCCGCCGAGGCTTTCTTCGGCGCGGGTTTTGAGGGTTTTGAGGATTTCGGCGGATACGTCGATGGGGTTTTTCACGCCTTGGCGCGTGGCCAGCCCGATGATGCGCTCGCTCTCGTCAAACCGGTAGGGCAGCGATGCGGCGTCAATGTCTTCGAGTTTGCGGCCGATAAGGCGTTTGGCCGAGCTGATGGTGTTTTGCGGGTCGCTTTTTTGCGCGGCGAGGGCTTCGTGGCCGACGGTGATGCCGTCTGAAAGATAGCGCACCACCGAGGGCAGCGTAACGCGGCCTTGTTCGTCGGGCAGGCAGACCGCACTGCCGCTTTTGACGGTGGCAACGAGGCTGTTGGTTGTGCCCAAGTCGATGCCGACGGCGAGACGGTGTTGGTGCGGCGCGGCAGACATGCCGGGTTCGGCGATTTGGAGTAGAGCCATGATATTCGGGAGATTGGTGTGTTTGGGTTGGAAGGCGGTGTTTCAGACGGCCTGTCAGGCCTGGCGGATTTCGCGCAGCAGTTTGTCGAAAAAACGTCCCTGCCGCACCAGCTGCGCCGCCTCTTCATGCCGCTTGTCGGCAAACGCCTGCTGCAGGTCGGCAAACAGTTTTTCTGCTTCAGCGGCGATTTCATTTTCCAGATTTTTCAGCGCGGCGGCTTCGTTTTCCATCTGTGCTTCCATCAGCGTTTCGCGCCATTCCATCTGCTGCATCAGAAATTCGGGCGCAAACGAAGTATGTTCGGGCGCGTCGGCGTCGATGCCCTGCTCTTTGAGCAGGTAGGCGGCACGGTCGATGGGATTTTTCAGCGTGCGGTAGGCTTCGTTGACGGTGGCCGACATCATCACGGCCTGCTTTTGCTCAAACGCCGATGCGGCGGCGAAGCGGTCGGGATGGAAACGCGCAGCCAGCGTGCGGTAACGGCTTTCCAGCGTATCTTCGTCAAGTGTAAAGCCTACGGGCAGGTCAAACAGGGTAAAGTATTGGTTCATAAAAATATTTGCCGTTTCAGACGGCCTTGTATATAATTCGCCGTCCGTAAAACAAAAGGAAAATCAAATGAGTGCGAAAGTGCAGCACAACAAGGGCAAAATCCGCGACAACGCGCTCAAAGCCCTGGTGAAATCCAATTTGTTCCGCCACAAAACGGAGCGGAAGAAAAAAGGCAAAGGCAGCTACCACAGGCAGTCTGCTAAAAAATGGCGGGACGGTTTTGAAAACTGTCCCGTCTTTTTTTTGCGCGTCTCAAACGTGGAAGCTCTCGCCGCAGCCGCATGATTCTTTGACATTTGGGTTTTCAAATTTGAAACCTTCCTGCAAGCCTTCTTTAGTGTAATCCACCTGCGTGCCGTCGAGATAAACCAGGCTTTTGGGGTCGATAAACACTTTGGCGCCGTGTTCTTCAAATACCAAATCTTCGGCAGCCGGCTCGTCGACAAATTCGAGGTTGTAGGCCATGCCCGAGCAGCCGCTGGTTTTTACGCCCAAGCGCACGCCCAAGCCTTTGCCGCGCTTGGTCAGATAACTGTTGATGTATTTGGCGGCGTTTTCTGTGATGGTAATCATGTTTTTCCTTTGCTTTGTTTTTCAGACGGCCTTTCGGGTTTTAGAGGCCGTCTGAAACGGTTTGTTTAGCCCATGCGACTGCGGCGGCGATGGCGGCTTTGGCCTGCGGGCTGTTTTTCCAACAGGTCGAGCCGGTTAAAGCCGCGCCCTGCTGCAAAATATCGGCGGGGTCGGCGGCGGCGAGTTTTTCCACATCGTCCAAACCCATTTGCTGCAAACGCTGCGATACCGTTTTGCCCACGCCTTTCACAGCCAAGAGCGAGGCGGTTTGCGCTTCGGTAAAAGGCATAAATGCTCCCAATTCGGTTTCAGACGGCCTCTGTCGTCGGCCAAGGCTTAGGCCGTTACCGCTTCTTTTTTCTTGCGGTAGTCGGCCACAGCAGCTTTTACCGCGTCTTCGGCCAGAATCGAGCAGTGGATTTTCACCGGCGGTAATTCCAGTTCTTCGGCGATTTCGCTGTTTTTGATTGCCAGCGCGTCATCCAGGCTTTTGCCTTTGACCCACTCGGTAATCAGGCTGGACGAAGCGATGGCCGAACCGCAGCCATAAGTTTTAAATTTCGCATCTTCGATGATGCCCTCGTCGTTCACTTTGATTTGCAGGCGCATTACGTCGCCGCAGGCCGGCGCGCCGACCATACCGGTGCCGACGGAATCGTCGCCCTTGTCGAATGTGCCGACGTTGCGCGGGTTTTCGTAGTGATCGATTACTTTATCGCTGTATGCCATGATGTGGTTTCCTTAATGTTTTTGATGGTTTAAGTGGTTTGTTTACTGGTTTTCAGACGGCCTGGAGTTTAGATTTTGCACGCGCCGCCTTCGCAGCCATCGTCGTTTTCCGAATCGACGCCGCCTTCCACAGTAACGCCGTCAAAATCTTCAAGCAGATTGTCGAGATTGTCCAAATCTAAATCTTGTTCGTTCATGGTTTTGTATCCTTGATTTTAATGTGGTGGCTTTTGGGTCGTCTGAAAAGGTCTTTTAGGGTTTTCAGACGACCTTTTTTGTTTTTAATATGCGGGTTAAGTTGCCAAACCTAACGTTTCGGGTGGTTTAACGGATTTGTTGGGCTTCCCCACATTTGCTGCATTTTTACTTTTAAGATGTAAATATAGATTGGGTATTTAGCGCAATCTAGTTGGTTTATGACTAACTACATCATATTCCCAAAGTTCAACATCTTCAGGGATAAGATGAGAATACCGCTGTAGATAATACTGGGCTAAAGTTTTTTTAAGTTTGGAATTAAAATCTTTTTGCACAAACATTATTTTTCGATATTCACTTGGAGCAAGCAAAAAATATAACATTGCCTCATTCCAAACAGTCAGTTTCGCACTTGGTACCTTACCACTATCCGTCCATGTATGTGATTTGCATTCAACTAGTATTTTTTTAGCATCGTAATCACAGCCCAAATCAAAATTATGTTCTTTTTTTACTTCTCCCGCACCAATACTTAATTTGAAGTTTCTCGTTAAATCTAATCCTTCTGCTTGAGCAAAATATTGTTCAGCCCAGACTTCAAATTCTCTACCTACGGATGCATTGGAAGAAGCATTTTTGCGTTGAAACCGTAAATTTTTTTCCATATATATTTCATAAGTTATATGGCTTCGAAACGTGAACACCTGTGTTCACGTTTCATTGCTCTATTTACAAGCCAATTTAATGCGCCGCCCATTCAATCGAGTTCAAATCAATCCCGTCTTTGAACATTTCCCACAACGGCGACAGTTCACGCAGTTTGCCGATTTTGGACTTGATCAGTTCTGCTGCAAACTGCACTTCTTCTTCAGTGGTCATGCGGCCGAAGGTGATGCGCAGGGATGAGTGCGCCAGTTCGTCGTTGCGGCCGAGCGCGCGCAGGACGTAGCTTGGCTCAAGGCTGGCAGAAGTACAGGCGGAACCGCTGGATACGGCGAGTTCTTTCACCGCCATAATCAGGCTTTCGCCTTCGACGAAGTTGAAGCTGACGTTCAGGTTATTCGGGGCGCGGTGTTCGAGGTCGCCGTTGATATAGACTTCTTCAATGCCTTCGATGCCTTTGAGGAAGATGTCGCGCAGTTTGCGGTAGTGCGCCATATCTTTTTCCAGCTCTTCTTTGGCGATGCGGAAGGCTTCACCCATGCCGACGATTTGGTGCGTGGGCAATGTACCGCTGCGGAAGCCTCGTTCATGGCCGCCGCCGTGCATTTGCGCTTCAAGGCGCACACGCGGTTTGCGGCGCACATACAATGCGCCGATGCCTTTGGGGCCGTACACTTTGTGGCCGGACATGGAAAGCAGATCGACTTTGGCGGCTTCTACGTCAACCGGCACTTTGCCGCAGGCTTGGGCGGCGTCAACGTGGAAAATGATTTTGCGCGCGCGGCAGATTTCGCCGATGGCGGGAATGTTTTGCACCACGCCGATTTCGTTGTTCACCCACATGACGGAAATCAAAATGGTGTCGTCGCGGATGGCGGCTTTCAATACTTCGAGGTCAACCAAGCCGTTTTCCTGTACATCAAGATAGGTTACGTCGTAGCCCTGACGCTCGAGTTCGCGCATAGTATCGAGCACGGCTTTGTGTTCGGTTTTAACGGTAATTAAATGCTTGCCTTTGCTTTTGTAAAAATGCGCCGCGCCTTTGATGGCGAGGTTGTTGGACTCGGTGGCGCCGCTGGTGAAGACGATTTCTTTCGGGTCGGCGTTAATCAGTGCGGCGATGTTGGCGCGGGCTTGGTCAACAGCTTCTTCGGCCACCCAGCCGAAGCTGTGGCTGTTGGAAGCGGGGTTGCCGAAAGTTTCGGTGAGATAGGGAATCATTTTTTCGGCAACGCGTTTGTCAACCGGAGTGGTGGCGGCGTAATCGAGGTAAACGGGGGTTTTGACGGTCATGGTGTGGTCTTTCCTGATGTTTGTGTCGGGTTCAGTTTATATGGGTGAGGTTGATGACTTTGCCGGAGTGGTGGTCTTTTTGGCTGAGCACGCTTTGCAGGGTGACGCTGCTTAAATATTGGTTGATGGTGCGGTTCAGGTTTTCCCACAAATCGTGGGTCAGACAGGGCGCGCCGTTGTGGCAGTTGGCTTTGCTGCTGCATTGCGTGGCATCGAGCTTGTCTTCGGCGGCAGTGATGATTTGGGCGATGCTGATTTGTCCCGCGTCTGCCGCTAGCACATAACCGCCGCCGGGGCCGCGTATGCTGTCTACCAGACGGGCGCGGCGCAGTTTGCCGAAAAGCTGTTCCAAATAAGAAAGCGAGATGTTTTGGCGCTCGCTGATGTCGTTCAGTTTGACCGCGCCGTTTTGCGCGTGCATCGCCAAATCGAGCATGGCGGTAACGGCGAAGCGTCCTTTGGTAGTGAGTCGCATGGCGGTTTCGTGATGTTATGTTTTGTAGACGCGATTGTGCTATAGTTGAGTGAATCGGTCAAGTATTTGAGGTTTGTTTGATGATAGTCAAGACTTGGCTGAATTTTAAATGATATGCGTTTGCGTTCTATTATTTATTTCGATAGAGTGCGCGGTTTTGCGGCTTTCTGCAAAAGGCCGTCTGAAAATCCGGTATTGCCCGCCGATGCGGGCAAATTGCCGTTTTCGGGAATGCAGATAACGAAGGAAAAGGAACAAAACAATGCGTGATTTAAGCAAAATGACCTGCATCGAAGATTTGCGCTGCGTGGCGAAATTCAAAATGCCGAAGATGTTTTACGACTACATCGACTCCGGTTCGTGGACGCAGCAGACCTACCGCGCCAACACCACTGATTTCGAGCCCATCCAGTTCCGCCAGAAAGTGCTGGTAAATATGGAAGGCCGCTCGTTGGAAAGCGAGATGATCGGCCAGAAAGTGAAAATGCCGCTGGCCATTGCCCCCACCGGTTTCACCGGCATGGCATGGGCGGACGGCGAAATCCATGCCGCGCGTGCCGCCGAGAAATTCGGCGTGCCGTTTTCCCTTTCCACTATGTCCATCTGCTCGATTGAAGACGTGGCGGAAAACACCTCCGCGCCGTTTTGGTTCCAGCTTTATGTGATGCGCGACCGCGAATTTATGGAAAACCTGATCAAGCGTGCGCAGGATGCCAAATGCTCCGCCCTGATTCTCACCGCCGATTTGCAGGTGCTCGGCCAGCGCCACAAAGACATCAAAAACGGCCTGTCCGCGCCGCCCAAGCCCACCATCATGAACTGCATCAATCTGGCAACCAAATGGGAATGGTGCTGGAACATGCTGCACACCGAACGCCGCACCTTCCGCAACATCGTTGGCCACGCGAAAAACGTTGGTGATTTGTCTTCGCTCTCCTCTTGGACATCCGAGCAGTTCGACCCGCGCCTGTCGTGGGACGACGTTGCCCGCATCAAAGACCTGTGGGGCGGCAAACTCATCATCAAAGGCATTATGGAACCCGAAGACGCCGAATTGGCCGTCAAACACGGCGCGGACGCCATCGTCGTGTCCAACCACGGCGGCCGCCAGCTCGACGGTGCCCCCTCGTCCATCCATGCCCTGCCAAATGTCGTGCAGGCCGTCGGCAGTCAAACCGAAGTCTGGCTCGACAGCGGCATCCGCAGCGGCCAAGACATGCTTAAAGCCTGGGCGATGGGTGCGCGCGGCTTCATGACCGGCCGCGCCTTCCTCTACGGCTTGGGTGCATACGGCGAAGACGGTGTGCGCCGCGCCCTCGAAATCATGTACAACGAAATGGACGTCACCATGGCCTTCACCGGCCACCGCAACCTGTCCGAAGTGGACAGCAGCATTTTGGTGGACGGCACCTATCCGCTGCCGACCCGCTGATTGTCCGAATGGCAAAAAGGCCGTCTGAAAAAGCCCGAACAGGTTTTTCAGACGGCCTTTTCTTGTTTCTGCCGCTTTTCGTTAGGAAAACGGCAAACCGAGCCGGAAGAGGGCGGCAGGGTAGGAAATGGCGTGCCGGTGCGGCGTGCCTTATAATTTTGCTGCCTTTTGTTTATGTCTATTCGGAAGGTTTTTT
Source organism: Neisseria sp. WLZKY-1 (assembly GCF_046546535.1). NCBI lineage: Bacteria > Pseudomonadati > Pseudomonadota > Betaproteobacteria > Neisseriales > Neisseriaceae > Neisseria > Neisseria sp. WLZKY-1. The sequence continues at coordinate 74,630 of NZ_JBKGTW010000003.1, read as the reverse complement.
TAATTTCATTGCAACATTGATTACGGATAAAAAATACAAAATCTTACGGCTTCGCTTGTTTCGGCTTTGCTGGCTGCGTCGGCAGTTGTGGCAGCGGAAGAAGTTTATGAATTCGGCAGGGGCATCAGCCAGACGGAAGGGGCATTCTTCCGTGAATCAGGAGTGGTGGGAAACAGGGCGGAGCGTTCCCGGTATTTGAACGAAAGGGCGCAGCAAACTAAAGCGTTTGTGCAGTCGCCCCCGCGCAAAACAAGCGTCCGCGACAATGCGGCGCAGAACAAAAAGCCCGGCAAGCAGGCCAAGAAAAAACAGTCCGAAGAATATTTCGGCAGCAAAAAATGGGAAGCGGACGCTCGGCGCAGTTTCCGTAATGAAATGAAAAAACGCGAGGCAGAACGTAAGGCCGGGCGCAGTGTGTTTGACGAGTATATGTAGTATCTCAATGTATTAAGCAGACCGTCAGCCAAAGAAAACAGGCCGTCTGAAAAGGGTTTTAACTTTGTTGAAGCCGCGTTTTCAGACGGCCTCAACCGTTTTCGCGATACCCGCATGCTGCGGGCGGCCCAGCTTGCCCCGTATCGTGCCGCCGAAGCGGCAACGGGGCAGGGCGGTCGAGGCCGTCTGAAAACCCGTTTCCCGCCTTTCAGAAACGTCATCCCCGCGCAGGCGGGGACGGCTTCAACTTCGCTCTTGCCAGCCCCTCTTAACGATGGAAAAGCAAACTGCACAAACTGTTTTTTTATGTTAAAGTGCGGCTTTAAAAACAACGCAGACGCAGGTCTTCCGGCCGCTTTTTTTATGCGTCGTCCACCACTATGCAGCCTTGGCAGCTTCCCGAATACGTCGCCGACATCCTGCCCACCGGGGCGCGGCAGCTTGAAAGCGCGAAAGAAAAAATCCTCGCCCTGTTCCGCTCGCACGGCTACGAACTCGTGCATCCGCCGCTGATGGAATACAGCCGCTCGCTGCTCACCCATATCGACTCCGGCCTCTCCCTCAAAACCATCCGCGTCACCGACCAAATCAGCGGCCGCCAGCTCGGCATCCGCGCCGACATCACGCCGCAGGTCGCCCGCATCGACGCCCACCTCCTCTCGTCCAACCAAGGCATCAACCGTCTGTGCTACGCAGGCTCGGTGCTGCACGCCCGTCCCGAAGGTTTTTTAAACACCCGCGAACCTTTGCAGGTGGGCGCGGAGCTTTACGGCTACGGCGGCATCGAAGCCGACATCGAAATCATCGGCCTGATGCTCGACAGCCTGAACACCGCCGATTTCGGCGACGTCTTGCTCTCGCTCGGCCACATCGGCGTTTTCCGCGCCCTCTCCGCCGCCGCAGGGCTGGACGCGCAGCAGTCAGAAACCCTGCTCGAGCTGATGCAGGACAAAGACGCCGCCGCTGTTGAAGGCCGTCTGAAAGAATGGCGGCTCGACGGTATGTGGCAGAAAGCCCTCGCCCTCTTGCCCGCGCTCTACGGCGGCCGCGAAACCCTCGCCGCCGCGCGGCAGAAACTGCCCGAACTCTCCGCCGTCAGCCGTGCCCTCGACGAACTCGAAGCCGTGTGCACCGCCTTCCCGCAGCAGCGCGTCCACATCGATTTGGCCGAGCTGCGCGTCGACAACTACCACAGCGGCCTGCTCTACGCCGCTTACGGCAGCGGCGGCCATGATGCGGTAGCGCGCGGCGGCCGTTACGACGGCTTGGGCGTCCACTTCGGCCGCGCCCGCCCCGCCACCGGTTTCAGCTTCGATTTGCGCAAATTCCTCGGACGCCTGCCGCAAAACGAGCGCCGTCCCGCTATTTCCGTCGCCCTGGCCGACGCGGCCGAAGCTGCCGAAGCCGTCGCACAGTTGCGCGCGGCGGGCGAAACCGTCGTTATCGACTACGGCCTGCCCTCCAACAGCAGCAGCGGCAGCACGCGCCGCCTGCAAAAGCAAAACGGCGCGTGGACGGTCACGGAATAGGGCAGACCCGATACGGCGTTTTCAGACGGCCTCCAAGCACGCAGCCTCGCGCATCAGGCCGTCTAAAAAGCCAAGCAAGCAGCACATTTCCAGCGGCCGCCTTTTTCAGACGGCCTCCCGTTTTCCCCTCATTTAAGGCAAACACAATATGGCACAAAACGTAGTAGTCGTCGGCTCGCAGTGGGGCGACGAAGGCAAAGGCAAAATCGTAGACTGGCTGGCCGAGCAGAGCAACGGCGTCGTCCGCTTCCAGGGTGGCCACAACGCCGGGCACACCCTCGTCGTCGGCGGCAAAAAAACCATCCTGCGCCTGATACCCAGCGGCATCCTGCACGAAAAACTCGACTGCTTTATCGGCTCGGGCGTCGTCGTTTCCCCTGAAGCCCTGCTGGGCGAAATCGACGAACTCACCGCCGCCGGCGTGAAAAACGTCGAAGGCCGTCTGAAAATTGCTCCCACCGCCACCCTTATCCTGCCCTACCACATCGCCCTCGACCAGGCGCGCGAAGCCTCGAAGGGCGACCAGAAAATCGGCACCACCGGCCGCGGCATCGGCCCGGCCTACGAAGACAAAGTCGCCCGCCGCGCCGTGCGCGCCGTCGACCTTTTCGACTGCGGCAAACTGGCGGAAAAAGTCCGCGCCAACGTCGAGCTTTACAACATCCAACTGCAACACCTGCACGGCGCCGCGCCCGTCTCCTACGAAGACATCATGGCGAAAATCGAAGGCTTCAAAGACCGCATCCTGCCGATGATTCACGACGTTGCCCGCACCCTCTACGAAAAAAACGCGCGCGGCGAACACTTGCTGTTTGAAGGCGCGCAGGGCACGCTGCTCGACATCGACTACGGCACTTACCCCTTCGTCACCTCGTCCAACTGCTCCGCCGGCGCCGCCGCCCCCGGTGCGGGCGTGCCGCCGCATATGCTCGACTATGTGCTGGGCATCGTCAAAGCCTACACCACCCGCGTCGGCTCGGGTCCCTTCCCGACCGAACTCTTCGACGACATCGGCGCCGGTCTGGCCGAACGCGGCCACGAGTTCGGCTCGGTCACCGGCCGTCCGCGCCGCTGCGGCTGGTTCGACGCCGCCGCCCTCAAACGCTCCATCCAAATCAACGGCATCACCGGCATGTGCATCACCAAACTCGACGTGATGGACGGTATCGAAGAAATCAAAATCTGCGTCGGCTACGAATTTGAAGGCAAACGCACCGACATCCTGCCCTTCGGCGCCGACGCCGTCGCCAAATGCACGCCCGTATACGAAACCCTGCCCGGCTGGACGGAATCCACCTTCGGCATCACCGAATACGACGCGCTGCCGGAAAACGCCCGCCGCTATCTCAAACGCATCGAAGAAGTGTGCGGCGCGCCCGTCGCCATCATCTCCACCGGCCCCGACCGCGAGCAGACTATTTTGCTGCAACACCCGTTTGCCTGATTACGGAGGCAAGAGGCCGTCTGAAAGCGCGAAAACAGGCTTTCAGACGGCCTTTCGCACGATACCGCCATATGTTTTCCTGACGTTAGGACGGCCTGCAAACAACAGGCCGTCTGAAAACCAAAAGGCCGTCTGAAAACACACCACACATCCAACCCCGAAAGCCCCCATGCCCAACAGCGAATCCGCCCGCTGGCTCAGCGTCTTCGCCCTTGCCTGCGCCGCCTTTATCTTCAACACCACCGAATTCATCCCCGTCGCCCTGCTCAGCGACATCGGCGCGGGTTTTGCCATGAAACCCGCCGACACCGGCATCATGATTACCGTCTATGCCTGGGTCGTCGCCCTGATGTCGCTGCCGCTGATGCTCACCACCCGCAACACCGAACGGCGCGGCCTGCTGCTCGTGCTGTTTGCCGTGTTCTCCGCCGCCCATGTGCTGTCGTATTTCGCACAGAGTTTCGCCGTGCTGCTCGCCTCGCGCGTTGCCGTTGCCCTGACCCACGCCCTGTTTTGGTCGATTACCGCCGCGCTGGCCGTGCGCGTCGCACCGCAGGGCAAGGGCAACCAGGCGCTCGGCATTTTGAGTACCGGCACCGTGCTGGCGATGGTGCTCGGCATCCCGCTGGGGCGGCTGGCGGGCAACGCCTACGGCTGGCGGCTCAGCTTCCTGCTTATCGGCCTGGCCGCCGTACCCGTCGCCCTCGTGCTGGCGAAAAGCCTGCCCAAACTGCCCAGCGCCAACACCGGCTCGCTCGACAGCCTGCCCGTGCTCGCCAAACGCAAAAGCCTGATGCTGCTCTACGCCTTCACCATCCTGATGATTACCGCCCACTTCACCGCATACAGCTACATCGAACCCTTCGCCCTGCAAAGCGCCCGTTTCGCCCCGCAGCAGGCCACGCTGCTGCTCTTGGTATACGGCGCGGCGGGCTTTGCCGGATCGTATCTTTTCGGACGGCATTTCAGCCGCAACGCCCGCGTTTTCTTCGCCGCCGCCACCGCCGCCACCGCCGCCGCCATGTTCCTGCTGCTGCCTCTGTCCGCGCCCGGCTGGCTGCTGATGGCGCTGTGTTTCTTCTGGGGCATCGTGATTACCACCCTGGGCCTCGCCATGATTTCGCGCGTGCTGCACTTTGCCGCCGACGCTACCGACGTCGCGTCTTCCATTTACTCGTCGCTGTTCAACGTCGGCATCGGCGGCGGCGCCCTGTTCGGCCGCTACGCCGCCCAATGGTTCGGCCTGAACAACATCGGCTACGCAGGCGGCAGCCTCGCCGCCCTCGCCCTGCTGCTGGCGCTGGTGTTGGTGAAACAGCCCGATTTTGCCGACGCGCCGCAGGGGAAAACGGACGCGGAGGCCGTCTGAAAGCGCGGTTTCAACGGAGTTGGAAAACGGATTGGGGGGTTTCAGACGGCCTTTCGCGCCCCCGCACGGTTGCCGACAATCCCAAAACCGCGTGCCCGCTGTGCGGCACATTCTGCACAAGAACAATTAAGGCCGTCTGAAAGCCGAATTCCCGCTTTCAGACGGCCTTTCGCGTGCCCGCACGGCTTCCGACAAAACCCAAAAAACCGCGTGCGCCGCTGTGTGCACATCCTGCATAAGAATGGTTTGAGGCCGTCTGAAAGCCGACCCCCCACTTTCAGACGGCCTTTCGCGCGCCCGCACGGTTTCCGACAAAACCCAAAAAACCGCGTTCGCCGCTGTGTGCACATCCTGCACAAAAACGGTTTGAGGCCGTCTGAAAGCTCGTAAAACGGTGTTTCAGACGGCCTCAATCGTGCCGCTTAATGCCTGCGGGGTTTACCGTTTCACGGCCCGATGCAGCGCGCCGACGACCTGCCGCACCTGCGCTTCGGTCATGTAGGGGTGCATCGGCAGGCTCATCACTTCTTCGGCGATACGCTCGCCCACGGGCAGGACGGCATCGGAGGCGACGGCAGGCTGCTTGTTGAGCGGAATCGGGTAGTGCACGGCGGTGGGGATGCCTGCGGCTTTCAAGGCCGTCTGAACCGCGTCGCGGTTTTTCACGCGCACGGTGTATTGGGCATACGCGCTCACATTGTGTGCTTCGATAAAGGGCGCGGCGATGTCGGCTTTGGCCAACTCGTGTGCGTATGTCTGCGCCACTTGGCCGCGCAGGCGGATTTCTTCTTCGAGTATGGCCAGCTTGGGCAGCAGGATGGCGGCTTGCAGCGTGTCCAGACGGCTGTTTACGCCGACGCGGATGTGGTGGTAGCGGCGGTCTTGGCCGTGGCGGGCGGTTTGGCGTATGGCAACGGCCAAGCTGTCGTCGTTGGTGAACACCGCGCCGCCGTCGCCGTAGCAGCCCAGCGGTTTGCTGGGGAAAAAGCTGGTGCAGGCGATGGTGGTGAGCTTGCAGGATTTGCGCCCTTTGTAGCTTGCGCCGAAACTTTGCGCCGCGTCTTCGATAACGGGCAGATTGTGTTTGGCGGCGATGGCGTTAATCGTGTCGAAATCGGCACATTGGCCGTAGAGCGACACGGGAATAATCGCTTTGGTGCGCTCTGTGACAGCGGCTTCGAGCAGGGCGGGGTCGAGGTTGTAGGTTTGTTCGTCAACATCGACGTAAACGGGTTTTGCGCCCAAGAGGGCGACGGTTTCGGCGGTGGCAATGTAGGTGAAGCCGGGGGTGATGACTTCGTCTCCCGCGCCGATGCCCAGCGCCATCAGGGCGATTTGCAGCGCGTCGGTGCCGTTGGCGACGCTGATGCAGTGTTTCGCGCCGCAAAAGGCAGCCAGTTTTTCTTCCAATTCGGCCACTTCGGGGCCGAGTATGTATTGGCCGTGGGCGAGCACTTTTTGAATGCCTGCGTCGATTTGGTCTTTAATCCGCGCCTGTTGGGCGGCAAGGTCGATAAATTGCATGGGGTTTCCTAACGGGATGCGTTTTCAGACGGCCTTATGTACGAGGCCGTCTGAAAGGATGTATTTGTCGCCGCTGTGCGGGCAGACGGCTTCGCCGCTGCCGGTAAGGGGCAAATCGAGTTGTTCGCCGTATTCGCTCATCCAGCCGGTTTGGCGGGCGGGTACGCCCACCACCAGCGCGTAGTCGGGCACGTCTTTATTGACTACCGCACCCGCGCCGACAAAGGCGAAACGGCCGACGGTAACGCCGCAGACGATGGTGCAGTTTGCGCCCAGCGTCGCGCCGGTTTTGACGCGTGTGTCGCGGTACTCGCTTTTGCGCTCAATCAGCGAGCGCGGGTTGTAGACGTTGGTGAACACCATGCTGGGGCCGCAGAATACGCCGTCTTCGAGAAAGACGTTGTCGTACACGGAAACGTTGTTTTGGATTTTGCAGTTATCGCCTATGGCAACGTTGTTGCCGACGAATACGTTTTGGCCGAACGAGCAGTTGCGGCCGATTTTCGCACCGGCGCAGATATGGACGAAATGCCAGATGCGGCAGCCTGCGCCGATGCTGGCGCCTTCGTCGATGATGGCGGTGGGGTGGGCTGTGTAGTCGGTCATGGGGGTTCCCGTAAAGACAGGCCGTCTGAAAATCGGTTGCGCGGTTTCAGACGGCCTCGGATGTATTAAAGTGGAAAAGGCCGTCTGAAAAGGTTTTAGCTGCGTTTTCAGACGGCCTGAGCATTGCGGTTTACACCACGATGTTCACCAGCCGGCCGGGGACGACGATGATTTTCTTGGCCGGTTTGCCTTCCATAAACTTAATCGCGCCGTCGGTGGCGAGGGCGGCGGCTTCGATTTGGTCTTTGGGCGCGTCGGCGGCGACGGTGATTTTGCCGCGCAGCTTGCCGTTTACCTGCACCATGATTTCGATTTCGGATTTGACGAGGGCGGTTTCGTCCACTTGCGGCCAGCCTGCGCCCCACAGGGTTTCAGACGGCCTCAACGCGCTCCAAAGCTCGTCGCAGATGTGCGGCACAATCGGCCACAAGAGGCGCAGGGCGGCTTCCAATACTTCTTGGGCGACGGCGCGGCCCGGTTCGGAGGCGGTGTCGGTTTTGTCGTATTGGTTTAAGAGTTCCATCACGGCGGCGACGGCGGTGTTGAACTGCTGGCGGCGGCCGTAGTCGTCGGAAACTTTGGCGACGGTGGCGTGCAGCTTGTGGCGCAGTTCTTTTAGCGCTTTATCTAGGCTGTCGTGGCCGTCTGAAAAGGCGGGCACGATGCCGTGGGAAACGTGTTCGTACACGGTGCGCCACAGGCGGCGCAGGAAGCGGTGCGCGCCTTCTACGCCGCTGTCGCTCCATTCGAGCGACTGTTCGGGCGGGGCGGCAAACATCATAAACAGGCGGGCGGTGTCTGCGCCGTAGGCATCGATAAGCTGCTGCGGATCGACGCCGTTGTTTTTGGATTTGGACATTTTTTCCGTGCCGCCGATGACCACGGGCAGGCCGTCGGCTTTGAGGACGGCGGAAACGGGGCGGCCTTTGTCGTCAAAGGTCAAATCCACATCGGCCGGGTTGATCCAGTCTTTGCTGCCGTCGGCGTTTTCGCGGTAGTAGGTTTCACACACCACCATGCCCTGTGTGAGCAGGCGTTCAAACGGCTCGTCCACTTTCACCAAACCTTCGTCGCGCATCAGTTTGGTGAAGAAGCGGGCGTACAGGAGGTGCAAAATGGCGTGTTCGATGCCGCCGATGTATTGGTCGACCGCGCCCCAGTATTGCGCCGCTTCGGGCTTGACCATGCCGTCTGAAAACGCGGGCGACATATAGCGGAAGAAATACCAGCTCGATTCCATGAAGGTATCCATGGTGTCGGTTTCGCGTTTGGCTGCGCCGCCGCATTTGGGGCAGGCGGTTTCGTAAAATTCGGGCATTTTGGCCAGTGGCGAACCCATGCCGTCGGGCACGACGTTTTCGGGTAATACCACGGGCAGCTGCTCGGCAGGTACGGGCACGTCGCCGCAGGTGTCGCAATGCACAATCGGAATCGGGCAGCCCCAGTAGCGTTGGCGCGAAATGCCCCAGTCGCGCAGGCGGTATTGCGTTTTCGCCTCGCCCGCGCCGCTTTGCTGCAATTTGGCGCCGATGGCGTCAAAGGCCGTCTGAAAGTCCAGCCCGTCAAATTCGCCGCTGTGAATCAGGCGGGTATTTTCTTTCGCGCCGTACCATTCCTGCCATTCGGCCTCGTTGTAAGGCTGCGGCTCGATGAGTTCGACCACTTGTTTTTTCGGCAGACCGTATTTGGTAGCAAACTCAAAATCGCGCTCGTCGTGTGCCGGTACGGCCATTACCGCGCCGTCGCCGTAGCCCCACAAGACATAGTTTGCCACCCATACGGGCAGGCGCTCGCCGTTGAGCGGATTAATCACAAAGCGGCCGGTGGGCAGGCCTTTTTTCTCCATCGTCGCCATATCCGCTTCGGCCACGCTGCCGGCTTTGCATTCGGCGATGAAGTTTTGCAATTCGGCATTGCCCTCCGCTGCGGCGGCGGCCAGCGGATGCTCGGCGGCCACGGCCACATAAGTTGCGCCCATCAGCGTATCGGGGCGGGTGGTGTAAACCTGTAAAAATTCGGCAAAATCGCCGCTCAAACCGGCCTTGCTGTCGTCAGCCAGCGCAAAGCGCACGTTCATGCCGCGCGATTTACCAATCCAGTTGCGCTGCATGGTTTTCACCTGCTCCGGCCAGTGTTCGAGTTTGTCCAAATCGGCCAAAAGCTCCTCGGCGTAATCCGTGATGCGGAAGTAATACATCGGGATTTCGCGTTTTTCCACCGGCGCGCCGCTGCGCCAGCCGCGCCCGTCGATCACCTGCTCGTTGGCCAATACCGTTTGATCGACCGGGTCCCAGTTCACCGTACCGAGCTTGCGGTACACGATGCCCTTTTCAAACAAACGTGTAAACAGCCATTGCTCCCAGCGGTAGTAATCCGGCTTGCAGGTCGCCACCTCGCGCGGCCAGTCGATGGCAAAACCGAGACTTTGCAGCTGTTTTTTCATGTAGGCGATGTTGTCGTAGGTCCACGCCGCCGGTGCCACGCCGTTTTTCAGCGCCGCGTTTTCGGCGGGCATACCGAAAGCGTCCCAGCCCATCGGCTGCATCACGTTGAAACCGTTTAACAATTTAAAACGGCTCAACACGTCGCCGATGGTGTAGTTGCGCACATGCCCCATATGCAGCTTGCCGCTGGGGTAGGGAAACATCGACAAACAATAATATTTGGGCTTGGACGCGTCTTCGGCGGCATGAAAAATGCCCGCTTCATCCCATTTTCGGCGGGCGGCGGGTTCGACGGCGGAAGGGTGGTAGTGCTCTTGCATGGCGGATGTCTTTCGGTAAAAAATTTAAGGCGCGGATTATACCGTTTTCAGACGGCCTTTGTTTATAGGATAAGGCCGTCTGAAAAGCGTTTTCAGACGGCCTCACTCTGCTTTGAGTGCGCAGAACAGGCCGTTTTCCGCTAGAATGCGTGGCTGTTTGCATTTTTGAAGATTCAGGCCGTCTGAAAGGCTTTCAGACGGCCTCCAAACTTAAATAAAACGCTGCCATGAAAAACATCCGAAATTTCTCCATCATCGCCCACATCGACCACGGAAAATCCACCCTTGCCGACCGCTTCATCCAATTCTGCGGCGGCTTGGAAAACCGCGAAATGAGTTCGCAGGTTTTGGACAGCATGGACATCGAAAAAGAGCGCGGCATCACGATTAAGGCGCAAACCGCCGCGCTGAACTACAAAGCCAAAAACGGCGAAACCTACCTGCTCAACCTGATTGACACCCCCGGACACGTAGACTTTTCCTACGAAGTCTCGCGCAGCCTGTCCGCCTGCGAAGGCGCGCTGCTGGTGGTGGACGCGTCGCAGGGCGTGGAAGCGCAAACCGTTGCCAACTGCTACACCGCCATCGATTTGGGCGTGGAAGTCGTGCCCGTACTCAACAAAATAGACCTGCCCGCCGCCGACCCCGACCGCGTGGCGCAGGAAATTGAAGACATCATCGGCATCGATGCCGTGGGCGCGGTAACCTGCTCCGCCAAAAGCGGGCTGGGCGTGGAAGACGTGCTGGAAGAAATCGTCGCCAAAATCCCCGCGCCCGAAGGCGATGCCGACGCGCCCTTGCAAGCCGTGATTATTGATTCGTGGTTTGACAACTACGTTGGCGTGGTGATGCTGATTCGGGTGAAAAACGGCAGCCTGAAACTGAAAGACAAAGTGCAGTTTATGTCCACCAAAGCCGAATCGCAGGTGGAACAGCTCGGCGTGTTCACGCCCAAATCGGTGCAAAAACAAGAATTAACCGCAGGGGAAGTGGGCTTTCTGATTACCGGCGTGAAAGAGCTGGGGCAGGCGAAAGTGGGCGACACCGTAACCCTTGCCAACAACCCCGCCGCCGAGCCGCTGGCAGGCTTTAAAGAAGTGCAAAGCCAAGTGTTTGCCGGTCTCTATCCCGTGGAAAGCCACGACTACGAAGCCCTGCGCGATGCGCTGGAAAAATTGCAATTAAACGATGCTTCGCTGAAATTTGAACCCGAAGTATCGCAGGCGCTGGGCTTCGGCTTCCGCTGCGGCTTTCTCGGCTTGCTGCATCTGGAAATCGTGCAAGAGCGCTTGGAGCGCGAGTTTGACATGGATTTGATTACCACCGCGCCGACCGTGGTGTATGAAGTGATCCTGAAAAACGGCGAAAAAATTGACGTGGAAAACCCGTCCAAACTGCCCGACATCGGCACGGTGGAAACCATTATGGAGCCGATTATCACCGCCACCATTCTCGTGCCGCAGGATTATGTCGGCAACGTGATGACCCTGTGCAACCAAAAACGCGGCGTGCAGCGCAATATGCAGTATATGGGGCGGCAGGTGATGCTCACTTATGACTTGCCGATGAACGAAGTGGTGATGGACTTTTTCGACAAACTCAAATCCACTTCGCGCGGCTATGCTTCGCTGGATTACGAGTTTAAAGAATTTCAGCCCGCCGACTTGGTGAAGCTGGACATTATGGTAAACGGCGACAAAGTGGACGCGCTCAGCCTGATTGTGCACCGCCAAACCGCCGTGCAGCGCGGCCGCGAACTGGCCAGCAAAATGCGTGAGCTTATCCCGCGCCAAATGTTTGACATCGCCGTACAGGCTGCCATCGGCGGGCAGATTATCGCCCGCGAAAACGTCAAAGCCCTGCGCAAAAACGTACTCGCCAAATGCTACGGCGGCGATATTACCCGCAAGAAAAAACTGCTGGAAAAACAAAAGGCAGGCAAAAAGCGCATGAAACAGGTGGGGAATGTGGAGATTCCGCAATCAGCGTTTTTGGCGATTTTGGAGATTGGGGATAAATAAGTTTTCAGGCAGCCTGAAAAACATTCACCAACCTAATCACACTACAAGGAAACCCACCATGAGCAACACGCTTACCGCAACCGAAAAAGCCCGAAACATCGGTATCCTAGTCGGCACATGGCTTGCCGTTTCCGGCTTGAACACTTTGGCGCGCACGCCCAAACCCATGTCGCAAATCATGCAAATGGTCGGCATGATTGTTATTTTTTGGACGCTGATTGCCGCTGTTTTTTCACTGGTGTTTTTTGTAAAAACCCTAATCGGTAAACACGACCATTCTTGGAAAACCATCCTAATTCCCACCGTTTTGCTGTGGCTTTGGATGGCTGTTTACGGGAATGTGTAGAACACAGTTTTCAGACTGCCTGAAATATCCCGCTGTTTCCCATATTCACAGGAGTTTTCCGCATGAAAAGCAAGCTGTTTATCCTTTTGCTGCTGTCCACCACCGCACACGCCAGCCGTGTTGAACCACCGACAGAAGGCGAATGCCGCTACCAAAACCTGAGTACACGCAAACACGTCCCGCAAACGGGCGCGTGCACATTTGAATCATACGAAAGCGTACATGTTTTCACCCCGGGTCAGGGGCTTTCGGCAGCGGGCGGCTTCCGTTTCAAGCTGGCAAACGGGCGCGAAATAAGCGCTGATTACGAAGCCCGAATGCCGTCCCGCTCGGGCGAAGAAAACGGCGAATGGAAGCCATCCAAGCACACGCTCAACAATTTGCCTGCCAAGCAAACCAGCCCCGACGGCTGGACTTGCCTGCGCTCCGCCAAAGAAGAATTGTGCTGGAAACAAAGCTATCCGGGCGTGCCGGATTAACGCAGCAGCCTTTTGAGGCATAAAACGTTTTTAGACGGCCTGAAAGGCAAAATCATGCAAGAAACTAATCTTCAAAAAACCGAACGCCTAATCCGCGAAATCAACCGCATCCACGCCCAATATTCGCAGGATTATTTTGAAACCGGCAAAGTCGCCAAGCTTAATCTCAGCCGCACGCTCGCCCATGTGCCGACCGAGCATATTTTGTCCTACCGTCTCAACCTGCACGAAGCGATTAACGATTACTTGGCGTTCGCCGACACGCGCGGCATCGATTTTTTCTACCGCGTCAAAACCGCCGAAAGCATCGCCGACAAAATCCGCCGCTACACCGAGCGCGAAAACCAATACCCCGTAAACAATATCCTAAACGACATCTTCGGCGCGCGCGTAATTCTGCCTTCAGAAAGCGTCGCCGAAATCATGCAGCGGCTGGACGACTGGAAAACCCGATACAGCCTGAAAAACTGGTATCTGCACAACAGAAACGGCTGCATCAGCTTGTGCGTTTATTTTGAACCCAATGATTGCTACCCGTGGGAATTGCAAATCTGGGACGAAAAAGACGCCGCCGAAAACATCCGCAACCACATTGCTTACAAACGGCAGTTCGTCCCTGTCTGAAATACCTTTCAGACGGCCTCAACGCTTGAAAAGGCCGTCTGAAAACAATCACAAACAACAAGGAAAAAAATCATGAACCAATTTGTCTATCTCGCCGTTGCCGCCCTGATCGCGGGCATCGGCCTGTTTTCCCTCAGCAGCAAAGAGCGCAACGAAAAAGGCGAGTGGGGCGACGGCCTGCAATGGGGCTACCTCTTAATGATGGTCGGCGTGTTCGGCGTGCTTGCGGTCAAACTCAGCTTCACCGCCGTTTTGCTGATTTTCGTCGCCTTCACCGGCGCGGTGTGGCTGTGGCGCAAGTTCTCGTTCAAGCCGACGAAGCAGGTGCAGACCGACGAAAAAGGCCAGAAAATCCTCACCGGCTCGCTCGACGACGAAAACCACTTCCGCGACTACATGGCGGGCTTTTTCCCCATCATCCTCGCCGTTTTCGTGCTGCGCACCTTCGTGGCCGAGCCTTTCCAAATCCCGTCCAGCTCCATGCGCCCGGGGCTGGTAAAAGGCGACTTTATCCTCGTCAACAAATTCGCCTACGGCATCCGCACGCCGATTGTCAACAACGTTCTGATTGATACGGGCAAAGTGGAGCGCGGCGACGTGGTGGTGTTCAACTATCCGCTCGAACCCTCCGTCAACTACATCAAACGCGCCGTCGGCCTGCCGGGCGATACCGTCGAATACAAAGACAAAGTGCTCAAAGTCAACGGCAGCATCGTCGAAACTGACACCGAAGCGGGCGCCTACGCCTACCCGCACGACGACAACCCGCAGCAAACCGTCGAAGCCCGCCGCTTTGCCGCCGATTTTTCCGGACGGAACTTCGACGTGCTCAAAGCCGACGGCGTGCCTTCCGTCAGCACCGATTCCCTCGGCAACTACGTCTTCATCGCCGATTCGCAAGGACAAAAAGCGCAAACCGACATTCAGCACCAAAACTGCCGCTACGAAGAAGACGGCAGCGGCTTTACCTGCACCGTGCCGCAGGGCAGCTACTTTATGATGGGCGACAACCGCGACCACAGCGCCGATTCCCGCTACTGGGGTTTTGTGGACGACAAACTCATCGTCGGCAAAGCCTTCTTTATCTGGATGAATTTGAGCGAATTGGGACGCATCGGCAGCAGCATCCGCTAAGCACCGTTTGCCTTGACGAACCAAAGGCCGTCTGAAACCCGCCGCCGCACAGCGCGTTTCAGACGGCCTTTCTCTATTTGAACCGCCCGGCATTCGGATATTTTTTACTCAAGAAACTGTCACAAGTTAAATGCCAACACACCCGTGCGAAATGCGGCAGGATTCCCTCCATTTTCACACCGACCGTAATGCCCACCCCGCCGTGGGCAGCGCGTTCTCCGTCGGGCGCATGGTGCTGCCGCACCAATGGTTCAAACGCGGAGGGCCGGATTGGTCGGTGTTTGAGATTTAAAAGAAATCCCGGGTGTTCAGACGGCCTGCCGCTGCAAAAGGCCGTCTGAAACGCTGCTGCCAACTGCTTCGCGCTGTTGCCAACCAAAAAAAAAGTCCGGCCGTCTGAAAGCGGGGTTTCAACGAAGTTAAAACGTTTCAGACGGCCTGTGCCGCTTTTGTCTTGTCTGCCGTGCAAATATTCAGACGGCCTGTTTGGAGAAACAGGCCGTCTGAATGTCTGTGCTGCCGCGTTTACCTGCCTTGCGGCACGGGGTCTTTAGCGTTTTGGTTGAAAATCAGCGAATTGGGCTTTTCTTTCAGCGTGTTGAGCAGTGGGCGCACGTCGCGCAGGGTGTTGTCGATGTTGCGCAGGGTGTCTTGGACGTCGCGGTAGACGGGCGATTCGGGCGACACGCCGTTTAGTGTCTGGCGCAGCTCGGCCAGTGTTTTGTTCAGCTCGGCGGGTATGGCCTGCGTCTGCGGTTTGGCCAGCAGGCTGTTGGCGGATTTGAGCGTGGCTTTGAGTTCGGCCAGGCTGCCGTTGAGTCCGTCTACGGTTTTGTCCAGCGGCAGTTTGTTGAATTTGTCGAGCAGGGCAGAGAGCTGTGCCTGCAAGTCGTCCAGTCCGCCGCCGCTGCGGCTGGCGATAACGGGCGCGCCGCCGTATTCGGCGAAGGGTTTGAGTGTGCCGCCGGTGGCGGGGGTGTCGGAGAGTTCGACCATTTTGCTGCCGAGTATCAGGTTGTCGGAGGCGAGGGCGGCGCTCAGGCCTTTGTTTAAGGCCGTCTGAAAGGTGTTCTGCCAGTAGCTGCGGCTTTCGTGGTCGGCATTTTGTTCGATAAGGTGCGGTTCGATGCGCAGGCGCACGGGTATCCAGCCGTTGGCGAACAGTTTAAGGCTGTCGCCGGCGGCGAAGTAGGGCACGTCGGCGACGCTGCCGACGCGCAGGCCTTTGTATTCGACGGGCGATCCTTTGCCCAGCCCGCGCACGGACTGTTTGAAAAAGGCGGTGTAGTAGAGGGCGCGTTCGCCCGGCAGGCTGTCGACGGCGGCGCGGTTGTCGTAGAGTTCGAAGGGTGTGCCGCCTTCGGCTGGGCGAGCGGTTTTGTCGGGGGTGTCGAAGGTGATGGCGCCGGAAATGAGGGCACCCAGGGGGGCGCTGTCGAGCTGGAAGCCGCCACCTTCGGATTGGATGCGGATGCCGCTGTCGAGCCAGAAGCGGCTGCTGCTGTTGATGAGGCTGTCGTTGGGGTGGCCGATGAAGACGGTGTAGTCGCTGCGGCGGCGCTGCGGGTCGAAGCGCACGCTTTCCACTTGGCCGATGGGCAGGCTGCCGTAGACGACGGGCGCGCCGATGTCGAGCATTTTGCTGTTGCTGCCGGAGAGTTTCAGGCGCAGGCCGTCTTGTCCGAGGGCGGCGACGGGCGGGATGTCGGATACGTCGAAAGTGTCGCGGTTTTCCTGCGCTTTGCCGGGGATGAAGGCGATATAGGCGCCGGAGACGAGGGTGTTGAGGCCGGAGATGCCGCTGCTGTCGATGCGCGGTTTGACCACCCAAAACTGGGTGTCGCTTTTCATCATGTCTTTCACGTCGGCGTTAAGCTGCGCGGTCAGCTCCACGCCTTTGCCGCCTTCGCGCAGGCGGATGTTGGTGATTTTGCCGACGTTGACGCTGAGCACGCGCACGACGGTGTTGTTCACTTCGATGCCTTCGGCGCTGTCGAGGTAGAGGGTGATTTTCGGGCCGGTGTTGCGGATATGGTCGAAAAGCAGCCATCCGCCCACGAGAAAGGCGGCCAGCGGCACGATCCAGATTAGTGATGCGGCGGCGTTGGTTTTGCGCACGCGCGAGGGGACGGGGGTGGGGCGGTCTTGGGACATGGGGCTGCTGTGTGTGTAAAAAGGCGGCAATTATGCCGTTTCGCTGTGGGCATGGCAACGGAAAAGGCCGTCTGAAAGCCCTTTGGCGTTTCAGGTGGCCTTTTTTCACTTCGTTGAAGCTGCGCTTTCAGAAACGTCATTCCCGCGAAGGCGGGAACGGCCTCTGTGTGCATTGAGGCCGTCTGAACAGTCCTAAAATTTGTAGGTGTACTGCAAGCCCAGAATGTCGGCGTGGTTTTTGAAGGAGGCGGAGGCGCGGCCTTTGCTGTCGACGTCGTATCCGGAGGCGGCGGCTGCTTGGACGCGGGTGTCGTTGATGTGGATGTGGCTGTAGGCGATGTCGAAGACGTGGCGCTTTTTGTGGGTGTATTTAACGCCGGCGGAATACCAGATGCGGTTACCGTCGGGCAGGGTGTTGAGGCGGCTTTGCGCGTCGCGCACAGGGCTTTGGTCGAAGGCGAGGCCGGCACGCAGTTGCAGGGGTTCGCTGTATTGGTAGGCGCCGCCGAGGGCGAGTTTGTAGGTGTTGCGCCAGTTGGGGGTGATGACGGTGCGGTCGGAGCGGCCGTTGACGGCGGCTTTGCTGTTTTCAAAGATGAGTTCGGCGCGGTTGAAGCGGCTGTGGCGCGTCCAGGTCAGGTCGGCGAAGAGTTTGGTTTTTGCTGTGGCTTGGTACATGCCGTGCACGGACAGGGATTCGGGGGTGACGATTTTGACGTGCGCTTTTTCGTGCGGTTTGTAACCGGAAACGGTGCTGATGAGGGCATCGTAGGCGTTTTTGCCGCCGAGCAGGGGGCTGGGGGCGGTGACGGCGGCGCCGTCGGGCGTCCAGTCGGCCGTGCCTTTGATGTCGTGGCTGATTTTGGAGCGGTAGTTGAGGCCGACGCGGGTTCGGTCGTCGATGTCCCACAGCCAGCCGAGCTGGTAGCCGAAGCCCCAGTCTTTGCCTTTGACTTCGGCGTGGCCGTCTGAAAGGCCGTTGTGTGCGCCGAGGCGGCCGGAGGCGTTCCAGTCGGCGTATTTGCGCAGCTCTGCGGTGGAATATTGGGCGATCAGGCCGACGGCGGCGGCGTGGCGGTCGTTGATTTTGTAGGCGGCGACGGGTTCGATGGCAACGGTGGTGAGGCCGAGTTGGTTGAGGTTGTGGCGCAGGACGGAGTTTTTCTGATATTCGGTGGAGGAAGCGAAGGGAATGTAGACGCCCAGGCCGAGTGTCAGGTTGTCGTTTGCCCGGTATGCGCCGTAGAGGTGGGGCGCGGGCACGATGTCTTTGGTAATTTTGCCGGAGGTTTCGCCGCGCACGCTGCCGCCGCGGAAATATTCGGCTTCGGCGTCGCCGTAGGCGATGTGCGGGGCGACGATGTTGAGGGCGGCGGTGACTTCGCTGCCGTCGAGTTTGGCGAGACCGGCGGGGTTGTAGAAGATGGTGGCGGCGTCGGCGGCTTCGGCTGCGGCGGCGTTGGCCGTGCTTTGGGCGGTGACGGACTGGGTACCGAAGTGGTAGCCGGAGGCTTGGGCTTGGGCGGAGAGGGCGGCGGCGGTGATGAGGGCGGTAATGCGGAGGCGGTTGGCGGTTTGGTTCATGTGTTGTTTTAACGCAGTTTAAAGTAAAGGCTCGAATTTTAACAAAATAACGTGTGGTGTAAACTTTTTTCTGTGTTTTGCGATTTAATGCGGATTTCAGACGACCTGAAAGGAGGCCGTCTGAAAGGGTTTATAACCAAAGGCCATAAGGCTGCGGCAAACGGTTCTTTCCCTTTTCAGACGGCCTCTGGCATAAATCCGCCTTCTGAAAAAAACATCAAAGGAAACCCCATGCCGAAAAAATCATTTGCCGCCTTGATTGCCGCCGCCGCGCTCTCAGCCTGTGCGCCCGACAATGCGGCGCAAAACACCGCTTCCGCAGGCGGCGCGGCGCAGGAGACGAAGCTGTTGAACGTTTCTTACGACGTTGCCCGCGATTTTTACAAGGATTTCAATCCGCTGTTTGTCGAAGAATACAAAAAGCGCCACGACGGCGCGGCGGTATCGGTGCAGCAGTCGCACGGTGGCTCGAGCAAGCAGGCGCTGGCCGTTGCCAACGGTTTGCAGGCCGATGTGGTGACGATGAACCAGGCTTCCGACATCGATCTGCTGGTGAAAAAAGGTTTGGTGAAGGCCGACTGGCAGAAGGCGTTTCCCAATAACGCCGTGCCCTTCACCAGCACGACCGTGTTTCTCGTACGCAAAGGCAACCCCAAGCAGATTAAGGACTGGGGCGACTTGGCAGGGGAGGGCGTGAAACTGGTGATCGCCAATCCGAAGGTAACGGGCAACGGCCGCTACACCTTTCTCGGCGCATACGGCTACGGCCTGAAAACCAACGGCGGCGACGATGCGAAGGCGCGCGGTTATGTGAAAAAAATGCTCGCCAATGTGGAGGTGTTTGAAAACGGCGGCCGCGCGGCCACCACCACGTTTATGCAGCGCAATATCGGCGACGTGTTGGTGACGTTTGAAAACGAGGCCAATCTGTCGGCCAAGCAGTTTGGCAGGGGCGAAGTGGAAATCGTCTATCCGAAATACTCGATACGCATGGACAGCCCGGTGGCCGTGGTGGACAGCGTGGCCGACAAACGCGGCACGCGCGCCGCAGCAACGGAATATTTGAATTATCTGTGGAGCAAACCGGCGCAGGAGTTGGGTGCGAAACTCTATCTGCGCCCCGCCGATCCGCAGGTGCTCGCCGCCCATGCCGCCGAGCTGCCGCCGCTGGAAACCTTCAATCCCAACGAGGTGTTCGGCTCGTGGGATGAAATCATGCCGAAATACTTTGCCGACGGCGGTGTGTTCGACCAGCTCGGCACGCGCAAATAGGCAGAAAAAATCAAAAAGGCCGTCTGAACGTTTCAGACGGCCTGATGTTTTGGCAGGGCTTCCATCCGTGCCGCCGATGCGCGGAGCAGGGATGGGTACGGGCTTTGTGAAAACAAAAAACGCCGCAGCGGCAGGGCGCGGCGGCGTTTTTGTTTTTCAGACGGCCTTAGCCGTGCAGGGCGCGTTTGTCGGCGGCCAGGCAGGCTTCGTGCACCACTTCCGACAGGGTCGGGTGGGCATGGATGATGCGGGCAAGGTCTTCGCTGCTGGCGGAGAACTCGAGTCCGACCACGCCTTCGGCGATCAGTTCGCTCACCATCGGGCCGACCATGTGCACGCCGAGGATGCGGTCGGTTTCGGCATCGGCCAGCACTTTGACCGTGCCTTTGGCTTTGCCCAAACCGAGCGCGCGGCCGTTGGCACCAAAGCCGGACGTGCCTTTTTTGTATTTGACGCCTTCGGCTTTAAGCTGCTCTTCGGTTTTACCGACCCAGGCGATTTCGGGGTCGGTGTAAATCACGAAGGGCACGCTGTTGAAGTCGATATGCGGTTTCTGGCCGGCGATGCGCTCGGCCACGGCCACGCCTTCGTCGCTGGCTTTGTGCGCCAGCATCGGGCCGCGCACCACGTCGCCGATCGCCCAGACGTTGGGCAGGTTGGTGCGGCAGTCGCCGTCCACCTTGATAAAGCCGCGCTCGTCTTTTTCCAGGCCGACAGCCTCACCGTTCAGGCCGTTGGTGTTGGGGATGCGGCCGATGGAAACGATGAGCTTGTCGAACACTTCGGTTTTGGCTTCGCCTGCGGCGGTTTCATAGGCAACGGAAACGCCCGCGCCGGTGTTTTGGATGTCGCCGATTTTGACGCCCAGCTCGATGTTCAAGCCTTGTTCTTTGGTGAAGTATTTAAAGGCTTCTTTGGCGATTTGCTGGTCGGCGGCGGCGAGGAAGGTGGGCATGGCTTCGAGGATGGTGACCTGCGAGCCGACGCGGTTCCACACCGAGCCCATTTCAAGGCCGATTACGCCCGAGCCGATGATGCCGAGTTTTTTCGGTACTTCGGTCAGGTTCAGCGCGCCTTCGTTGTCCAAAACATTAACGTTGTCGATGGCAATCTGCGGCAGCGGACGCGGCACGGAGCCGGTGGCGACAATGACGTTTTTGGCTTCGATAAGGGTTTTCTCGCCCTTGTTGTCCACTTCGATTTGGTAGAGATCGCCGTTTTTGCCGACGAAAGAGCCTTTGCCGTGCAGGCTGGCGACTTTGTTTTTTTGGAACAGGAAGGCGATGCCGCCGGTGAGCTTGGTGACAATGGCGTCTTTTCGTTCGATCATTTTGGCGGCATTGAATTTCACGTCGCCGACGGTGATGCCGTGTTCGGCGAAATCGTGTTGCGCGGCATGGAAGTGCTCGCTCGATTGCAGCAGGGCTTTGGAGGGGATGCAGCCTACGTTGAGGCAGGTGCCGCCCAGTGCGGGGGCGTCGCCCGCTTTGTTGACGCCTGCGTCGATGCAGACGGTGTTGAATCCGAGTTGGGCGGCGCGGATGGCGGCAACATAGCCGCCGGGGCCGGCGCCGATAACGGCAACGTCGTATGGTTGTTGGGACATTTTGCTATCCTTTTATATCGGTTTCAGACGGCCTGTGCTTTGGATGAGGCCGTCTGAAAATATGGACGGAAATATGATTTTCAGACGGCCTGTTGTGCGAACAGGCCGTCTGAAAGGGGGCTTATAGATCCAGCAGCAGGCGTGCCGGGTCTTCCAGCAGGTCTTTGATGGTGACCAGTGTCAGTACGGCTTCGCGGCCGTCGATGATGCGGTGGTCGTAAGAGAGTGCCAGATACATCATCGGGCGCACGACAACCTGGCCGTTTTCCACTACGGCGCGCTCTTTGGTGGCGTGCATGCCGAGAATGGCTGATTGCGGCGGGTTGATGATGGGGGTGGACATCATCGAGCCGAAGGTGCCGCCGTTGGTGATGCTGAATGTGCCGCCGGTCAGGTCTTCGATGGCGATTTTGCCGTTTTTGGCTTTCACGGCGTAATCGACGATGGCTTTTTCGATTTCGGCGATGCTCATCTGGTCGGCATCGCGCAGAATCGGCACGACAAGGCCGCGCGGGCTGCCGATGGCGATGCCGATGTCGAAGTAGCCGTGGTAGACGATGTCTTTGCCGTCAACCGAGGCATTCACAACGGGGAATTTTTTCAGCGCGGCAACGGCGGCTTTGACGAAGAAGGACATGAAGCCAAGTTTGACGCCGTGTTCTTTTTCGAATTTTTCTTTGTATTTTGCGCGCAGATCCATCACCGGTTTCATGTTGACTTCGTTGAAGGTGGTGAGGATGGCGTTTTCCTGTTGCGAAGCCAAAAGGCGTTCGGCAACGCGGGCGCGCAGGCGGCTCATCGGTACGCGCTCTTCGGGGCGGGCGCCGGCGGGAATCGGGGCGGCAGGCGCGGCGGCTCTGGCGGCAGCGGGTGCGTTTTGCACATCTTCTTTCAGCACGCGGCCGTCGCGACCCGAACCTTGCACGGAAGCGACATCCACGCCTTTTTCGGCGGCCAGTTTGGCAGCGGCGGGCATGGCTACGCCTGCTTGGGCATTGGATGCGGGCGCGGCGGGAGCGGCTTCGGCGGCGGGTGCCTGTGAGGCAGGGGCGGCGGCAGTTACGGCCGCTTCGGTGTCTATTCTTGCCAGAACCTGTTGCGATTCGACGGTGTCGCCTTCGGTGACGATGATTTCCACCAATACGCCTGCCTGCGGCGCGGGCACTTCGAGTACAACCTTATCGGTTTCAATGTCGACCAGAACTTCGTCGCGGGCGACTGCTTCGCCGGCTTTTTTATGCCATGCCAGCAGGGTGCCTTCGGTGATGCTTTCGGCAAATACGGGAACGTTTACTTCTACAATCATTTTTTGCTCCTAGGTGTGGTTTTGTGCGGCCTGCAAGAGGGCAGGCCGCTTCCGTAGTAAAGGTTTAGTTGAAGGTGAATGCGTCTTCCACCAGCTGTTTGAGCTGGGCGGTGTGTTTGCTGGCGTAGCCGACGGCCGGGGAGGCGCTGGCGGGGCGGCCTGCGTATACGACTTTTTGGCCGTTTTGCGCCAGATATTCCAAGCGGTGGCGGGTCTGATACCACGCGCCTTGGTTTTTCGGCTCTTCCTGCACCCACATGATGTCGGCAGCGTTGGGGTATTTCGCCAGTTCAGCTTCGGCTTCGGCGTAGGGGAAGGGGTAGAGCTGTTCGACGCGGACAATGGCGACTTCTTCTTCCAAGCCGCGCTCGGCACGGCCTGCGGCGACGTCGTAATACACTTGGCCGGAGCACAGGATGACGCGTTTGACTTTGCCGTTGTCGGCGCGTTCGACGGTATCGCCGATAACGGGGCGGAAAGTCGTGCCTTCGAGGAAGTTTTCCAGCGGGCTGGTGGCGTCTTTGAAGCGCAGCAGGCGTTTGGACATAAAGATAACCAGCGGTTTGCGCACGGAGCGCAGAGCCTGGCGGCGCAGGATGTGGAACATCTGCGAGGCTTCAGACGGTATGACGATCTGCATATTGTGCTCGGCACACAGTTGCAGCCAGCGCTCCAAGCGGCCTGAGGAGTGTTCCGGGCCTTGGCCGTCGTAGCCGTGCGGCAGGATGACGGTCAGGCCGCACAGGCGTCCCCATTTGGTTTCGCCGGAAGAGATGAACTGGTCGATGGCAACCTGCGCGCCGTTGGCAAAATCGCCGAACTGTGCTTCCCAAATGGTCAGCATATCGGGCGCGGAGCAGGCATAGCCGTATTCGTAAGCCATCACGGCTTCTTCGTTTAGGATGGAATCGATAACGGTAAACGGAGCCTGGTTGTCGCTGATGTGTTGCAGGGAAATGTAGGTTCCCGAATCCCATTTTTCACGGTTTTGGTCGTGCAAAACGGCTTGGCGGTGTGAGAAAGTGCCGCGTCCGGAGTCTTCGCCGGAAATGCGAACGCCCGTGCCGTGGCTGACCAGGCTGGCGTAGGCGATGGTCTCGGCCATACCCCAGTCGACGTTCTGCTCACCGGCTGCCATGGCTTTGCGGTTGGCAATCAGGCGTTTGGAGGTGTTGTGCAGGCCGAATCCTTCGGGAACGGCGGTGAATTTGTCGGCCAGACGTTTGATGTCTTCGGCAGACAGGCCGCTTTCCACGGCTTCGCGCCAGTCTTGGCCTTGATATTTCGTCCAATCGACGCTGTGTTTACTGGTGTAGTTGGTTAAGCGGGTTTGCTCCACGTGTTCGCCGCGATCCAAAGCGTCGCGGTAGGCCTGAACATAGGAATCGGCCTGCTCTTTGCTGACGATGCCTTCCTGCGCGAGCTTGTCGGCGTAAATGGCGCGTGTGCCCGGATGTTTGGCAACAGCTTTGTACATCATCGGCTGGGTCAGTGTCGGATCGTCGCTTTCGTTGTGGCCGTTTTTGCGGTAGCAGACCACATCGATAACGACATCTTTGTGGAAGGTTTTGCGGTAGTCCATCGCTGCCTGCATCACCAGACACACGGCTTCGGGATCGTCGCCGTTGACATGGAAAATCGGCGCGTCAACCATTTTGGCGATGTCGGTGCAGTAGACGGTGGAGCGGGTGTCACGGGTATCGGATGTGGTGAAACCGATTTGGTTGTTGACGACGATGTGGATGGAACCGCCGGTGGTGTAACCGCGGGTCAGCGACATATTGAATACGGCCTGGTTAACGCCCAAGCCGATGAAGGCGGAGTCGCCGTGAATCAAAACGGGGAGAACCTGTTTTTGGCCGTCTGAACCGCGTCTGTCTTGTTTGGCGCGGCTGGAACCTTCGACTACGGGATTGACGATTTCCAAATGAGAGGGGTTGAACGCCAGTGTGACGTGCATGGGGCCGGTGGGGGTGGCGATGTCGGAGCTGAAACCGGTGTGGTATTTCACGTCGCCGCTGGGCAGTTTGATTTCGGCACGGCCTTCAAATTCGGCGAACAAGTCGCTCGGCTGTTTGCCCAAGGTGTTGACCAAGACGTTCAGACGGCCTCGGTGCGCCATACCGACGATAACTTCTTCCACTCCGTCTTTACCGGCGTTTTGTACCAAATAGTTCAGAGCCAGGATGGAGCTTTCGCCGCCTTCCACGCCGAAGCGTTTTTGGCCGACGTATTTGTTCTGCAGGTAGCGCTCCAGCGTTTCCGCCGCAGTAAGCTGCTTCAGGATGTACAGTTTTTCATCGACATTGAATTTCGGTGTGGAGGATGTTTTTTCAAAATACTCACGTATCCAGCGGCGTTCTGCACGGTTGGTGATGTGCATGTATTCGATACCGATAGTGCCGCAGTAGGTTTGTTTCAGCTTGCCGAGAATTTCGGACAAGGTCAGTTTTTCATATCCGCCACCGAAGTCACCGCTACCGACATTGAATTTAACCGCCATATCCGAATCGGAAAGGCCGTGGAACTTGGGATCCAGGCCTTCAATGTGGATGGGCGGTTTGCGTTTCAGGGGATCAAGTTGTGCAGCGCCGACACCTTGTATGCGGTAGGCGGAAATCAGGCGCAATACGCCGACTTGTTTTTTCAACATGGTTTCGTCAACCGAACCAGCGGCGATAGGACGGGATTTTGCCAGTTTGACAAAAGATTCCTGAATGGGGCGGTGTGCTACGTCGCGTTCGGCTGCGCCGGGTTGGACGGCCAGTTCGGAAAAATATTTCTGCCAATATTCCTCTACGGAATTCGGGTCGTTTAAAAACTCTTCGTACAGCTCCTCGATATAGGGAGCATTGGAGCCGAAGAGGTAGGAAAAGTTCTGTTTTTCATCCATCATGGCATTAGCCTCTTTACTTGGGAACAAACACAAACGAGCCGGCAAACTGTCGGGCAGCTGCCCGCTCAAATATTGAGCCTTATTTTACTCTTTATAATTTTTCATTACTACCGTGCGGCAAAAAAGAAAGCAGGAAAATCCTGCTTTCTTTTTCGATTCCGGATTACACCGGCATTTTCATGTCAGCGTTTGTCCAGCGGAGTGTAGTCGCGGCGTGGAGCACCGGTATACAGTTGGCGCGGGCGGCCGATTTTTTGCCCCGGGTCGGAGATCATTTCGTGCCAGTGGGAAATCCAGCCTACGGTACGTGCCAAGGCGAAGATGACGGTGAACATGGAAACGGGAATACCCAAAGCGGATAAAACGATACCGGAATAGAAGTCTACGTTCGGGTACAGTTTTTTCTCGATGAAATACGGATCGTTCAGTGCGATTTTTTCCAATTCCATCGCCAGCTTGAATTTGGGGTCGTTTTCCAAACCCAGTTCGCGCAAGACTTCGTCGCAGGTGCGCTTCATAATGGCGGCGCGGGGATCCATGTTTTTGTATACGCGGTGGCCGAAGCCCATCAGGCGGTATTTCTTCGCTTTAACGCCTTCCATGAATGCGGCAACATTGGATACATCACCGATTTCGTCCAGCATGTTCAGCACGGCTTCGTTGGCACCGCCGTGCGAGGGGCCCCACAGGCTGGCAATGCCCGCTGCGATACAGGCGAAGGGGTTTGCGCCGGAAGAGCCTGCCAGGCGTACGGTGGAAGTAGAGGCGTTTTGCTCGTGATCCGCGTGCAGGATGAAGATGCGGTCAAGTGCGCGCGCCAAAACAGGGTTCGGTTTATACTCTTCGCACGGTGTGGCAAACATCATGTGCATGAAGTTTTCGGCGTAAGAGAGGTTGTTCTTCGGATAGTTGAACGGGAGGCCGTTTGAATAGCGGTAGCACATCGCGGCAATCGTCGGGATTTTGGAAACCAAACGGTAAATGGCAACTTTGCGATGCTCGGGATCGGCGATTTCCAAACTGTCCTGATAAAAGGCGGATAGTGCACCGACCACGCCGACCATCATGGCCATTGGGTGCGCGTCGCGACGGAAGCCGCGGAAGAACCATGTCAACTGTTCGTGAACCATGGTGTGGTGCATCACGGTATCGACGAACTGTTTTTTCTGTTCGGCGTTGGGCAGTTCGCCATAGATCAGCAGGTAACAGGTTTCCAAGTAGTCGCCGTGTTCGGCAAGCTGTTCGATCGGGTAGCCGCGGTAGTACAGATAGCCTTTGTCGCCGTCGATGAAGGTAATCTTCGATTCGCAGCTGGCGGTTGAAACAAAGCCGGGATCGAATGTGAACATACCGCTGCCTTTGGTGAAGGTGCGGATGTCGACAACGTCGTTACCCAGTGTGCCTTTCAATACCGGCAGCTCCATGGGCTCTTTGCCTGCGATTTCCACTTTAATTGACTGAGACATCTCTTACTCCTTTATTCTTCTAAGATTTACCAAGGGGTGTTTTCAGACGGCCTCCAACCTCTCAGCTCTGCCTGATTTTATCCAGCAAATTTGCGAATTCGGGATTTTCGGTTGTTTCTTTCCGGTTTACCAAAGCCAAAAATTCTTGGTCGGGCAGATCCAGAATATTGACAAATACCGCCAATTCTTCATCACTCAAATGCGGGAATTCTTTTTCCATAAACCGCTTGAGCACAATATCGAGCTCAAGCAGCCCACGGCGTGTCAGGAAACGGATTCGCCGCTTCGCTGCTTCGTCGAAAGTTATCATATTTAAACGGCTCGTTTCAACATGATTTCTTTAATTTTCCCGATGGCACGAGTCGGGTTCAGGTGTTTCGGACAAGCATCTACGCAGTTCATGATGGTGTGGCAGCGGAACAGACGGTAAGGATCGTTCAGGTTGTCCAACCGTTCGTTGGTGATAGTGTCGCGGCTGTCTGCAATAAAGCGGTAGGCGTTGAGCAGGCCAGAAGGGCCGACGAATTTGTCCGGATTCCACCAGAAAGAAGGACATGAGGTTGAGCAGCATGCGCAGAGAATGCATTCGTAGAGGCCGTCGAGTTCTTTGCGCTCTTCTTGGGTTTGCAGGCGTTCTTTGTCGGGATCGACCGGGGTGTCGTTGACAACGTAGGGTTTGATGGAGTGGTATTGTTTGAAGAACTGGGTCATGTCGACGATCAGATCGCGTACCACAGGCAAGCCGGGTAGGGGGCGCAATACGATAGGTTGTTTCAGGCTGCGGATGTCGGTCAGGCAGGCAAGACCGTTTTTGCCGTTGATATTCATGCCGTCCGATCCGCAGATGCCTTCGCGGCAGGAACGGCGGAACGATAATGTATCGTCCTGCGCCTTGAGCTTCATGATTGCGTCAAGCAGTTTGACGTCTGTCGGTTCGATTTCCAGTTCGTAGTCTTTCATGTACGGCTTGGCATCCACATCGGGATTGTAGCGGTACACTTTCAATTGAATTTTTTCCATGGTGGTGTATTCCTCAGTAAACACGTTTGGCTGGTTCGATGTAGTCGACGGTCAGAGGTTTGGTGTGAACCGGTTTGTAGGCCAAACGGTTGTCGGCGGAGTAGAACAAGGAGTGTTTCATCCAGTTTTCGTCGTCACGGTCAGGATGGTCGTCTGAAGCATGTGCGCCGCGGGATTCTTTGCGTGCTTCGGCTGCAATCAGGGTAGCTTTGGCTACTTCCATCAGATTGTCCAACTCCAATGCTTCGATGCGTGCGGTATTCCAAACCATACTTTTGTCACCGATTTCGGTATTCTTGGCGCGCTCGTACAGTTTCAGGACTTTTTCCACGCCGTCTTTTAGGATGGCGTCGGTACGGAATACGCCTGCGTGGAGCTGGACGGTACGCTGTAATTCGTTGCGTAGGACATCTACTTTTTCGCCGCCTGTCTGGTTGTTCAGTCGATCTAGGCGCTGTTTTGTCAGTTCTCCTGCATCAGCAGGAAGGGGTTTCCAGTCGGTCTGTTCTTTAACAAAAGCGATCATGCTGTCGCCGGCGGATTTGCCGAATACAACCAAGTCTAATAGGGAGTTGGTGCCCAAGCGGTTAGCACCGTGTACGGAGGCACAGGCACATTCGCCGGCTGCGTACAGTCCTTTTACCGGTACTTCCGGATTGTCTCCCTGAGGAATAATCACTTCACCCAAATAGTTGGTGGGGATGCCGCCCATCATATAGTGCGTGGTCGGAACGACGGGAATCGGGTCTTTAATTGGGTCGATGCCGGCAAATTGGATGGAAATTTCGCGGATACCGGGCAGTTTCTCCATAATTTTTTCTGCACCGATGTGGTCGATTTTCAATAAAACGTGATCTTTGTTTTTACCGCAGCCGCGTCCTTCGTAAATTTCCATTGCCATGGCGCGTGAAACAACGTCTCGCGAGGCTAAGTCTTTTACAGTCGGCGCATAGCGTTCCATAAAACGCTCGCCGTCTGCGTTCAGCAGAATGCCGCCTTCACCGCGGACGCCCTCTGTAATTAACACCCCGGCACCCGCCACGCCTGTCGGATGGAATTGCCAAAATTCCATATCTTCCAACGGAATGCCTGCACGCGCACAGATACCCAAACCATCGCCGGTATTCATAAACGCATTGGTCGAGGAGGCGTAAATACGGCCTGCTCCGCCGGTGGCAAACAGGATGGCTTTCGCATGGAAGATATAAACGTCGCCAGTTTCCATCTCCATAACGGTCACGCCGACGACGTCGCCATTTTCGTCACGAATCAGATCCAATGCCGTCCATTCGACGAAAAATTGGGTGTTGGCGCGGACATTCTGCTGATACAGGGTATGCAGCATGGCATGGCCTGTGCGGTCGGCAACGGCGCAAGCCCGTTCGACTGCGCGTTTGCCGCGTTCTGCGGTGTGACCGCCGAAAGGGCGCTGGTAGATTTTGCCGCTTTCGACGCGGTCGAAGGGCATGCCCATATGTTCGAGTTCGATAACCGCTTCAGGTGCGGCACGGCACATAAATTCGATGGCATCTTGGTCGCCCAGCCAGTCCGAGCCTTTTACGGTGTCATACATATGCCAGTCCCATCGGTCTTCCTGCACGTTGCCCAGCGAGGCGGAAATGCCGCCTTGCGCAGCAACGGTATGCGAACGTGTGGGGAAAACTTTGGATAATACGGCAGTGTTCAGTCCTGCTTTGGAAAGTTGTAGTGCGGCACGCAGACCGGCGCCGCCGCCGCCGACGATAACGGCATCAAATTTTCGGATGGGAAAACTCATTTGTATGTTCCTTTACCAAATTACTTTAAACGAATACACGGCGCACATGACCAACCAAACGATGGTGGCGCAGTGCAGGGTCAGCCTCAAACCGAAAGGTTTGATATAGTCCATCCAAAGATCACGGATGCCGACCCATGCGTGAAGAAGCAAAGCGATAAAGGTTGTCTGGGTAAATACTTTGACCCAGGATTTATCAAAAAACGCCTGCCACTGCGAATAATCTTCCGCTCCGGACATGCCGAGCAGGAACAGGAAAAATACGGTCAGATAGATAATCATCAGAACGGCGGTAACGCGCTGTGCCGCCCAGTCTCGCAGGCCGTAATGGGCGCCGGCCAGTTTGCGGTCTACCATAATGCCACTCCCAATACCAAAGTCAGAGTCAGTGAAACAGCCAGAACCAATTTGGCTGTTTTGCGGCAGGTTTGCAGTTCCAAACCTTTATGAGCGTCCAAAAACAGGAAACGGATGCCTGCGCACAAGTGATGGAGCAATGCCCAAAGGACGCCGATCAAAATCAGTTTGACTAGCGGGTTGCCTACAACCGCTTTATATGATTCGAAAGTCTCCCCGCTGCCGAGCGATCCTTTAAGCAGCATCAGCAATACGGGGAGCATAATGAACAAAATCACACCGCTGGCGCGATGGAGAATGGAGACTATCCCGGGAACGGGCAGGGCACGGATAAGAACCGGCATCTCCAAAAATACAGGCCGTTTTTTCGTCTGCATCTTATGATTCCTCTTTTAAACGATAATTTTTCTCGAACTCTAAAAAACCAAGCTGCTCAAAAGGTTTGAAAGTTGGTTACATTGGGCTACTTCAGCCCGTAATTTACCCTGTTTGTTGAGGGTTGAATAGTCTTTCGTGTGTTTTTTTTAATCTGTTTTTACAATTTTATTACAAATAAAAACAACTTTCAGTTAATCAATTAAAATTTTTATTAAAAGCAAGGCGTTGTCTTTGTATGATGTATCATTTTCTTCCATATTCAATACGCTTGAAAATATCACGGCAGTTTGCAGCCGTATTTGAAAATAATCTTGTTATTCCAATATTTCAGAGAGTTGTTTTTATTTTCGCTTGCATTGTGCAGATATTTTCGTTTCTCTGTGTTTTCTCCGTTTGGGTGGATGTTGCTACATCAGACTACAAGCCGTGCTTTTCTTCTTTACACATCTTGATTAAATATTGTCCCATCAAGTAAACTCAATGAAAGCTTGGTCGGGGCAGACTGCAAAACAATGTGCCGACGCGGCTTTCCGTATCCAACCGTTAATTTATTTTATGCAATAGGAGTCTTCGAGTATGAAATCACCTGTCCGTGTCGCAGTAACCGGTGCCGCCGGCCAAATCGGTTACGCCCTGCTGTTCCGTATTGCCAGCGGCGAAATGCTGGGCAAAGACCAACCCGTTATCCTCCAGCTTTTGGATCTGCCGCAGGCGCAAAACGCCGTTAAAGGCGTGATGATGGAATTGCAGGACTGCGCCTTCCCGCTGTTGGCAGGCATGTTTACTACCGACGATCCCGAAGTGGCGTTCAAAGACGCGCAAATTGCCATTCTTGTCGGCTCGCGTCCGCGCAGCAAAGGCATGGAACGCGCCGATCTTTTGCAGGCCAATGCCGAAATCTTTACTGTGCAGGGTGCTGCTCTGAACAAAGTGGCCGATCGCAACGTGAAAGTGCTGGTTGTCGGCAACCCCGCCAACACCAACGCCTACATCGCCATGAAGTCCGCTCCCGATCTGCCTGCGAAAAACTTCACCGCCATGCTGCGCCTCGATCATAACCGCGCCTTGAGCCAGATTGCCGAAAAAACCAGCAAAGCCGTCGCCGACATCGAAAAACTGTGCGTATGGGGCAACCACTCGCCCACCATGTATGCCGACTACCGCTTTGCCACCATCAACGGCGAGAGCGTGAAAGACATGATTAACGATCAGGCTTGGAACGCTGATGTCTTCCTGCCCACCGTCGGCAAGCGCGGTGCTGCCATCATCGAAGCGCGCGGCCTGTCTTCCGCCGCTTCCGCCGCCAATGCCGCCATCGACCACATCCGCGACTGGGTGCTGGGCACCAACGGCAAATGGGTAACCATGGGCATCCCCTCCGACGGCTCCTACGGCATCCCCGAAGGTACTGTTTTCGGCTTCCCCGTGACCTGCGAAAACGGCGAATACAAACTGGTACGCGACTTGGACATCGACGACTTCAGCCGCGAGCGCATCAATATCACACTGAAAGAGTTGGAAGACGAAAAAGCGGGTGTTGCCCATCTGCTGTAAAGCTCATTCTGCGAAACTGCCGGCATTGCCCGGCAGTTTTTTATTACCTTCCCGTCTTGTCTGCCGATGCCGCCTGCGGGTGGGAAATACGCCGCTGCCGCTATATAATCCCGTCATGCCGAACAGACGGAGTCGGGAAGTGCCGACAGAAAAAATCTACTATGCAGCAGTGATCCTGCTTTCTGCCGTTTCCATTTTGCTTTCGCCCTTTTTCTATGTCCGCCGAAGCCGTACCGCGCTGACCGTCCGTCCTCCGACCAGGCGGCAGTGGTATTGGGCGCTGGCCGTGAATGCCGTCTTGTGTGCCGTTCTTTTGACGGTTTGGTATCTCTGGTTTTAATCAGCATCAAAAAAGGAACTTTTATGAAAAACATCTTGTTGGCCTCCGTGTTGCTGGCGGCGTCCGTATCCGCCCATTCCGCCGTCTATACCTGCAAAGACGCCTCAGGGCACACCGTTTATACGCAGGATCCGCGCGGCAGCAACTGCCATAAGAGCGATCTCGGCAGCCCATCCGTCTACTCGGCGCTGCCTGCGCCCGCCTTTTCCGTATCTTCTGCGGCTGCAACACAAAACAATGCTCCCGCCACCGACAGCCGGCCTGGAGACAACGGGCAGGCAGAAGCCCGCCAGCGTGTCGCGGCGGCAAAAAAAGCGTTGGAAGAGGGCAAAAAAGTCCGTTACGGCAACGAGCGCAACTATGCCAAATATCTCGAACGCATCGCTAAACTGGAAGCCGATGTCAAAGAGGCCGAAGCCGCGCTGACGAAACAGTAAACCGGCAATCATTTCTTGTAAGAGGCCGTCTGAAAGCCTTGGCTGCGTTACACCGCAACGCTGCTTTGTTTTCAGACGGCCTTTTTGCGGACAGGGCGGTTTTGTTTGTTCGGACGGCGGCATTTTTGCTCTTTGATTCCGTCAGGCCGTCTGAAACGGTTTTCAGACGGCCTGAACCGTGTTCGGAATATTCCTGCCGATACGCCAATCTGCCGCCTTGTTTGGTTGCGGTTTCTTGCCCGTGTTTTGTTCGGAGGCCGTCTGAAAAAAAGGCCGTCTGAAAATCCCTTTTCGGGCTTTCAGACGGCCTTGATACAACAGGGCGGCTGTTACAGCGAACGCGCCACTTCAACGATGTCGAAGCATTCGAGCTGGTCGCCTTCCATGATTTCGTTGAAGCCTTTGATCATCAGGCCGCACTCGAAGCCCATGCGCACTTCTTTGACGTCGTCTTTGAAGCGTTTGAGCGAGGAGAGTTCGCCGGTGTGGATAACGACGTTGTTGCGGATCAGGCGGATGTGCGAATCGCGTTTGACCACGCCATCGGTAACCATACAGCCGGCGATGTTGCCGACTTTGGACACGCTGATGACCTGGCGGATTTCCACCGTGCCGGTAATCTGCTCTTTCTCTTCCGGCGCCAGCATGCCGCTCATGGCGGCTTTTACGTCGTCGATGGCGTCGTAGATGATGTTGTAGTAGCGGATTTCCACGTCTTCGTTTTCGGCCAGCTTGCGGGCGGAGGAGTCGGCGCGCACGTTGAAGCCGATGATAAACGCGCCGGAGGCGATGGCGAGGTTGACGTCGGATTCGGTGATGCCGCCGACGCCGCTGTGCAGCACGTTGACTTTCACTTCGTCGGTGGACAGTTTTTTCAGGCTGCCCGAAAGCGCTTCGTAAGAACCCTGTACGTCGGCTTTGATGATGACCGACAGCGATTGCGCCTGGCTCTCGCCCATGTTGTTGAACATGTTTTCCAGCTTGGCGGCCTGCTGTTTGGCCAGACGCACGTCGCGGTATTTGCCTTGGCGGAACAGGGCGATTTCGCGGGCTTTTTTCTCGTCGGCCAACACCATGGCATCTTCGCCTGCGTTGGGCACGTCAGACAAACCGAGGATTTCCACGGGAATCGACGGACCGGCTTCGCTGATGGCTTTGCCGTTTTCGTCGGTCATGGCGCGGATTTTGCCAAACGCCGTACCGGCCAAGAGCATGTCGCCTTTTTTCAGCGTGCCGCTTTGTACCAAAAGGGTGGCGACGGCGCCGCGTCCTTTGTCCAGACGGGCTTCGACGATGATGCCTTTGGCGGGCGCGGCGACGGGGGCTTTCAGTTCCAGCACTTCGGCTTCGAGCAGCACGGCTTCGAGCAGGGCGTCGATATTGGTGCCTTTTTTGGCGGACACGTCGATAAACTGCACGTCGCCGCCCCAAGCCTGGTCGATCACTTCGTGCGCGGTCAGCTCTTGGCGGATGCGCTCGGGATTGGCGGCCTCTTTGTCGATTTTATTGACGGCAACGACAATCGGCACGCCCGCCGCTTTGGCGTGGGCGATGGCTTCGATGGTCTGCGGCATCACGCCGTCGTCGGCGGCCACCACCAGAATCACGATGTCGGTGGCCTTCGCGCCGCGCGCACGCATGGCGGTAAAGGCTTCGTGGCCGGGGGTGTCGAGGAAGGTAATGACGCCGCCCGGGGTTTGCACATGGTAGGCACCGATGTGCTGGGTAATGCCGCCCGCTTCGCCCTGCACCACTTTGGCGCGGCGGATGTAGTCGAGCAGCGAGGTTTTACCGTGGTCGACGTGACCCATCACGGTAACAACGGGCGGACGCGGCAGGGCTTCGGCATCGCTCTGCGCGGCACCGTCTTCCAAGAAGGCTTCGGGGTCGTCGGCGGCGGCCGGTTTGCCGATGTGGCCGAGTTCTTCCACCACAATCAGCGCGGTATCTTGGTCGAGCGATTGGTTGATGGTTACCATCATGCCCATCTTCATCAGGGCCTTGACCACTTCCACGCCTTTCACCGCCATTTTGTGCGCCAAATCGGCTACGGTGATGGTTTCAGGCACAAGGACTTCGTGCACGACGGGTTCGGTGGGTGCCTGGAAGCTGTGCTGGTTGGGCTCGAGTTTGAGTTTCTTGCCTTTTTTGCCGCCGCGCACGCGCTCGTCGTCGCGCCCGGCGTTGCGGTCGCGCCCGCCCTTGCCGCCTTTGCCTTTGGCATTGCGGCTTTGGCCTTCGTCGTCGCGGCTGTTGCGGCGTTCGTCTTTCTTACGGCCGCTGCCGGAGTCGGCAGGTGCGGCGGCGGGTTTGGCAGGCTGGGCGGACGCGGCGGACAGGGGTTTCTGCTCGCTGGGTTTGGCGCTGCGCTGGCCGCCCGCTTTGGCGGCGCGGGCTTCTTCCTGAGCCTGTTTTTTCGCGGCTTCGCGGCGCTCCTGCCGTTCGGCGCGTTCTTGTTTTTCGCGCAGCAGCTTTTCCTGGTGTTCGCGGAAGGCTTGGGCACGGCGCTCTTCTTCGGCGCGGCGTTCGGCTTCGGCGGAGTTGACGACTTCCACAGGCGTCGGCAGCGGCTTGGGTTCTTTGGCTTTTTTCTCGCGGCCTTTTTTCGCCGTTTTGCCGTCTTTGGCGGCGGCTTCGGTTTTGGCGGTTTCTTTTGCTGCGGGTTCTGCGGCCGCAGGCTCGGAGGCCGTCTGAACGGTGGATGTTTCCGCTGCGGCTTCGGCTTCTGCCTGTTTGGCCGGTTCGGCTTTGGCGCTCTGCGCTTTTTGCTGGGCGGCGGCACGCACTTTGGCCGCTTCCGCCTCGGCTGCGGCGCGTGCGGCGGCGCGGGTGTCGTCTTGTGCGGCGGCGGGTGCGTTTTCAGGCTCTGAGGCCGTCTGAACGGCAGGCTGCGGTGCGGGTTCTGTGGCTGCGGGCTCTGAGGCCGTCTGAACGGCGGCTGCTTCGGCTGCCGACGGAATCACCACTTTGCGGCTGCGGCGGCGTTCTACGGCCACGCCCGCCACGGTGCTTTTTTCCACTTTGGTGCGGTTGATGCTGATGGTGCTGCCCACGGTTTGGGCGCGCAGGTGTGCTTTGTCGGCTTCGCTCAGGGTGTCGCTGCCGCTGCTTTTGGCGATGCCGTGTTTTTTCAGGTGTTCGAGCATGCGCTCGACGGATATTTTCGATTCGGCGGCAAATTGTTCTACTGTGCTGTTGCTCATGCGGGTGCCTCCTTATTGTTCGTTGTTTTCAAACCAGTGGGCGCGGGCGGCGAGAATGATTTTCTCGGCTTCGCCGGTTTCCAC
Source organism: Neisseria sp. WLZKY-1 (assembly GCF_046546535.1). Taxonomy (NCBI): domain Bacteria; kingdom Pseudomonadati; phylum Pseudomonadota; class Betaproteobacteria; order Neisseriales; family Neisseriaceae; genus Neisseria; species Neisseria sp. WLZKY-1. The sequence goes on along the minus strand of NZ_JBKGTW010000003.1, from coordinate 38,921 downwards.
TCCAGTGATTTCTATCAGTTCGTCGACGGCCAGTTCGGCCAAGTCGTCGCGGGTGGTGACGCCTGCCTGCGCCAGATCGCGCAGCATGTCGTCGTCCATGCCTTCGAGGGTGCGCAGGTTTTCGTCGATTCCTTCCAGTTTTTCTTCCTGAGCCATCGCCAGCGACAGGATGGCGTCGCGGGCGCGGCCGCGCAGGGTGTCGACGGTAGCGTCGTCGAAGCCGATTTCCACCAGCTCTTCAGACGGCACATAGGCGATTTCTTCCAGCGTGGCGAAGCCTTCCTGTACCAGCACGTCGGCGGTTTCTTCGTCGACGTTGAGGTGTTCGGTGAACAGGCTGCGGATGGCGGCGTCTTCGGCGGCGTGACGCTCTTCGGCTTCTTCCACAGTCATGATGTTGAGCTGCCAGCCGGTGAGGTCGGCAGCCAGGCGCACGTTTTGGCCGCCGCGGCCGATGGCAGGCGCAAGCTGGTCTTCGGCAACGATGACGTCGACGGCGTGGTTGTCTTCGTCAATCACGATACGGCTCACTTCGGCGGGCGAGAGGGCGTTGATGACGAATTGGGCGGTGTCGGGCGACCACAGCACCACATCGATGCGCTCACCGCCGATTTCGTTGGTGACGGCGTTGACACGGCTGCCGCGCACGCCGATGCAGGTGCCCTGCGGGTCGATGCGCTGGTCGTTGGCTTTGACGGCGATTTTGGCACGGTGGCCGGGATCGCGGGCGGCTTCGCGGATTTCCAGCAGGCCGTCGGCGATTTCGGGCACTTCCTGCTCGAAGAGTTTGGCGAGGAATTCGCGCGAGGAGCGGCTGAGGATGACCTGTTTGCGGCCGGACTGGCCGATTTCTTCGACGCGCACGAAGAGGGCGCGGATGCGGTCGCCGCTGCGGAAGTTTTCGCGCGGGATGCACTGGTCGCGCGGAATCAGGGCGTCGAGTTTGCCGGGGATGAGTTCGACGATGATGCCGTGGCGTTCGACGCGTTTGACCGTGCCGATAACGATGTCTTCGCGGTTGGCGAGAAAGTCGCCCAAGACTTTTTCGCGCTCGGCGTCGCGGATGCGTTGCAGGATGATCTGCTTGGCGGTCATGGCCGCCTGGCGGCCGAAGCCTTCGTTTTCAATCTGTTCTTCGTAGTATTCGCCGATTTGGATGGTGGTGCCGGGGATTTCCTCTTGGATTTCCTCGATGGTTTTTTCCACGTCGGGGTAGGTGTAGTCTTCGTCGGCGACAATCAGCCAGCGGCGGAAGGTGCGGTATTCGCCGGTGTCGCGGTCGATTTCGACGCGCACATCCATGTGTTCGCGGCCGGCCTTTTTCTTGGCGGCGGTGGACAGGGCGAATTCGAGGGCGTCGAAAACGACTTCTGTGTCTACGTTTTTCTCGCTGGCGAGGGCTTCGGCCAGCTGGAGCATTTCGCGGCTCATAATCGGTCTCCTAAATATGAATTGGGGAATGGCGGATGGTTAAAATTTGAATTCGGGTTTCAGACGGGCTTTGTCGATGTTGTCGAGCGCGATGGCAGCGGTTTTGCCGTCGAACGACAGGGTGACGGTTTCGCCGTCGCAGCTTTCGATGCGGCCGATGAAGTTTTTTTGTCCTTCGATGGGTAGGCGGGTTTTGATTTTGGCTTCCTGTCCGGCAAAGCGCACGAAGTCGGTGGCTTTTTTCAGCGGGCGGTCGAGGCCGGGGCTGGAAATTTCGAGGTTTTTGTAGTCCACGTCTTCGACGATAAACAGGCGGCTGAGGTGGTTGCTGACGGTGACGCAGTCTTCCACGGTGATGCCGCCTTCTTTGTCGATGAAGACGCGCAGCGTGCCCTGCGGCGTCATTTCGAAATCGACCGGCTCGTAGCCCAGGCCGGGCAGGGTTTTGTCCAACAGGTTTTGAATGTCCATTTTGTTTCCGTAGAAAATAAAAAAATGGCCGGGCGGCCATTTCTCAGTGTGACTTGAAAAATTTCGCGGATTATAGCGGGTTTGCACGGAAAAGAAAACCATAGCTTTCAGCGGTTTCAGACGGCCTGCAAATCCGCGCGGCGTTGATGAAACGTTTTCTGCGGCATAGAATGCGCCTCCCGCGTGCGGACACGCTCCGTGAGGCCGTCTGAAAACCGCAAAAAGGCCGTCTGAAAAGCATTTGCCGCGTCCGCCGCGCAACAATATGAAGAACAGGAGAACCGAACCATGAGCACCGTTTACAATTTTTCCGCCGGCCCGGCCGTGCTACCTGAAGCCGTGCTGCGTACTGCGCAACACGAGATGCTCGACTACAACGGCACGGGCGTTTCCGTGATGGCGATGAGCCACCGTTCGCCCGAATTCCAAAGCATCCTCCATCATGCCGAACAGGATTTGCGCCAACTGCTCGGTGTGCCGTCGAACTATGCCGTTTTGTTCCTGCAAGGCGGCGCGAGCGCGCAGTTCAGCCAGGTGGCGATGAATCTGGCACACGGTTTTGCCAGCATCGATTCAGTGGTGACGGGCAACTGGTCGCGGATTGCGCACGAGCAGATGGGCAAACTCACTGCGGCGAAAATCCGCCTTGCCGCGCAGGGCGGGGAGCGCGACGGCCTGAAAACGCTGCCGTCCGTCGGCGATTGGGACATTTGCACCGAATCGGCGTTCGTTCATTTTGCCGCCAACGAAACGGTAGACGGCCTGCAATACGGCGAAATGCCGCACCTTTCAGACGGCCTGCCGCCTCTGGTGTGCGATATGTCGAGCGAAATCCTGTCGCGGCGCATCAATGTAGCCGATTTCGGCCTGATTTATGCAGGGGCGCAGAAAAACCTGGGGCCAGCGGGCGTAACCATCGTCATGGTCCGCGAGGATTTGCTGGCGCGCTGTCCCGACAGCATTCCCGCCGTGTGGAATTACAAGGCGCACGCGGACAGGCAGGGAATGTACAACACGCCCGCCACTTATCCCATTTATATCGCAGGGCTGGTGCTGCGCTGGCTGCAAACGCAGGGCGGTGTCGGCGCAATCGAGGAGGCCAACCGCGTCAAGGCCGAACTGCTTTACCGCGCCATCGACGGCAGCGGTGGTTTCTACCGCAACCATGTCGCTCCCGAAGCACGCTCGAAAATGAATGTGGTCTTTACCACCGGCGATGCCGGTTTGGACGAACGCTTCGTGCGCGAAGCCGCGCTGTGCGGCCTGCGCCAGCTCAAAGGCTATAAAACGCTGGGCGGTATGCGCGCCAGTATTTACAACGCCATGCCCTTGGCGGGCGTGGCGGCGCTGGCGGAGTTTATGGCGGAGTTTGTGCGGAAAAACGGTTGAGCGCCGCCGTTCGGTTGGCAAAAGGCCGTCTGAAAAGTATTTTTCAGACGGCCTTTTGCCAACCGAACGGCCTTTCGTATTAGGGTGTGTTGGCAATCAATATTTTGGCGGCTTTCCCGTCCTAAAAAATCTGCCACACGAAGAAGATGAGGGTGTGCAGGATGAAGAGGGGAACCAGGATGCCGAACGACCAGGCCATGTAGCCGAAGAAGGCGGGCATGGGGACTTTGCGCTGTTCGGCGATGGATTTGACCATGAAGTTGGGGGCGTTGCCGATGTAGCTGAGCGCGCCCATGAAGACCGAGCCCATGGAAACGGCGAGCAGGGTGTGGAAGAGGTGTCCGTTCATCAGGGTGTGCGGGTCGCCGCCTGCCAGGTTGAAGAAGACGAGGTAGGTGGGGGCGTTGTCGAGGAAGGCGGACAAGAGGCCGGACATCCAGAAATACATGGTGTTGATGGGGTTGCCCGCACTGTCGTGAACGAGGGAAATGACGCCCGCAAGCGCGCCTTGTCCGCCCGCTTTGAGGATGGCGAGGACGGGGGCGATGGTGATGAAGATGCCGAGGAAGAGTTTGCCGACTTCGGCGATGGGTTCCCAGTTGAATTCGTTACCGGCGCGCACCTGTTTGGGGGTGATGGCGAGGGAGATGACGGTGAAGGCGAGCAGCAGGCCGTCGCGGACGAGGTTTTGCAGCTCATAGTGGCTGCCGAGGATGTCGAGGGAAACGCCGGGTTTCCAGATGCCGGAGAGCAATACCGCGCCGACGATGCCGGCAAGCAGGAAGAAGTTGCGTTTGCCGTGGATTTTCAGTTTGTCGTCGAAGCCGTGGTTGCAGGGGACGATTTCGTCTTCGCGGGCGTAGTAGTGGCGGTCGAGGAAGTAATAGAGGGTGAGCAGAACCGCGCTGCTGATGAGGACGGGCGGCAGCATGTGTTTGACCGTCCACATAAAATCGACACCTTTCAAGAAGCCGAGGAAGAGTGGCGGGTCGCCCAGCGGGGTGAGGCCGCCGCCGATGTTGGCAACAAGGAAGATGAAGAAGATAACGCTGTGGACGCGGTGTTTGCGCTCGTCGTTGGCTTTGAGCAGCGGACGGATCATCAGCATGGCCGCGCCCGTTGTGCCCATCACGGAAGCCAGCAGCGTGCCGATGGCGAGGATGGCGGTGTTAGTTTTCGGCGAGCCGTGCAGGTTGCCCCAAACGAGAATGCCGCCGGAAACGGTGTAGAGGGCGAGCAGCAGGAGGATGAAGGGGATGTATTCTTCGACCAGGGCGTGGACAACTGTGCCGACGCCCGCGCCGATGCCGTAAACAAAGGCGAAGGGAATGAGAAAGAGCAGCGTCAGCAGGGCGGTGATTTTGCCGAAATGATGGTGCCAGGTGTGGGCAAAGAAGAGCGGGCCGGTGGCGATGGAGAGGAGGATAAGGGCGAAGGGGATGCCCCAGGCGAGACCCAGTTGCGTGCCGTCGGGTGTGGCGGCGAGGGCGGCGGCAGGAGCGAAGAAGAGGGTGGGAAGCAGGATTTTGGTCGGCATAGTGTTCCTTGTGTTTTATTCTGATGTGGGAGGTTCTGCGGGCGGATTGGGCGTTTTCAGACGGCCTTTGAGGCCGTCTGAAAAGGGTGTCCGTCGGTAAAACGACGTTTGATTGTATAGTGAAACAAAATAAAAAATCTACGGCGTTGTTGCGCCTTAGCTCAAAGAGGGCGGTTTTCTACGGCATTAAAAATGCCAAGAAAACCTGCCCCATACTACTTGTACCGTCTGCGGCTTGCTGCCTTGTATCTTTTCTATTTTGTTTCACTATAACGGAAAAAGCAAAAAGCGCGAAACGCGGGGCGGCACAAAAGTGGCGGCGCACAGACAGGAGGGCTGTGCTGTGCGCCGTGGGGCGGGGATGCGTTCGGGGTGTTATTCCGCCGTTTCGCTGGCGAAGAAGATTGCCTGCTGCGCGAAGGGGTTGCCTGCGGCATCGGCCAGCGGGGCGGCGGCCGCGCTGTGTTTGATAACGGCGAGGCTGAGACTGCCCTCGGCATCGGCAGCGCTGTTGATGACGATGCCCGCTTCCGCCGCGTCCTGCAACACGGCCGCGCCTTCGGCCTGCGGCGCGGGCGAGGCGAGTACGGCGAGGCCGCGTTTGACTTGGCCGCGGTATTGGGCGCGGGCGATGATTTCCTGGCCGGGGTAGCAGCCTTTGCGGAAATGCACGCCGCCGATGGTGTGTTGGTTGAGCATCTGCGCGACGCAGCTTTCTTTGGTGGCGGCGCTGATCCACGGATAGCCGCTGCGGATTTCGTGCAGCTTCCAGGTGTTTTCGGCGGCTGCGTCATAGGCGGGCAGGGCGGCGGTTTCGCCGATGAGGAACACGCCGCCGTGCGGCAGGGGAATCTCGATAAGGCCGTCTGAAACGGTGAAACCGAATGCCAGATGCGGTTCGGCGGCAGGTTGCGGCGCGAGGCCGTCGGCGAGGTGGCAGGCCGCGCCGTGGGTTTTCAGAATTTCAAACGTGGCTTTGGCACGCAGCACAAACATACGCAGGCGTTTGGCGACGGCTTCGGCAAGGTCTTTTGCCAGCACCAGCAGGATGTCGCCGCCGCAGTTGGCAACAATCATATTGGCGATGACGCGGCCTTTGGGCGTGTTGTAGGTGGCGTAGCAGGCTTGGCCTTCGGCGAGGTCTTCGATGTGGTTGGAGAGCTGGCCGTGGAGGAAGGCGGCGCGGTCGTCGCCTGTGACGCGGATAACGCCGAAAAAGGGCAGAAGCGAGGTTTGCATGATGATTCCTTGTGCGGTGGCAAAACGGCGGCATTGTACCCCTTTCGCCGCAGGGAAGACAGGCCGTCTGAAAGCGGCGGGCGGCTATACCAGCCCGCGCGCGGCAAAGGACACGGCCTGTTTTGCGGTGATGACGAAATGGTCGAGCAGGCGCACGTCCACCAGTTCCAAAGCCTGTTTCAGACGGCCTGTGAAGGCGATGTCGGCGGCGGAGGGTTCGGGCGAGCCGCCGGGGTGGTTGTGGGCGAGGATGACGGCGGCGGCGTGGCGGTCGAGGGCGAGTTTGACCACTTCGCGCACGTATACCGCGTTTTCCGCCAGCGTGCCGCGCGCGAGTTCCGCGCAGTCGATCAGGCGGTTGCGGCTGTTGAGCAACAGGGCGAGGCTGACTTCGACGCGCTCGTGTCCCAGTTGCAGGCGCAGGAAGTCGGCGGCGGCCTGCGGGTCGGCGATCAGGTCGCCTTCGCGCAGCTCTTCGGCCAGCACGCGGCGGCCGATTTCGCGCACGACGGCAAACTGGGTGAAGCTGGCCTGCCCCATGCCCTTGTGCCGCACCAGCTCGCGCTCGGGCGCGCTCATCAGGCGGCCGAGGCTGCCGAACTCGTTTAACAGGTAACGCGCCAAATCCACCGCGCTCATGCCTTTGATGCCGGTGCGCAGCAGCACGGCCAGCAATTCCGCGTCGCTCAACGCGCCCGCGCCGAGGGCGGACAGCTTCTCGCGCGGCCGCTCGCCTTCCGGCCAGTCTTTGATGCTCATGTCTGTTGCTCCTTATATTAGGTATGGATTGTTCGGAGGCCGTCTGAAAACGGAAAAGGAAAAAACGTTTTTCAGACGGCCTCTATGCTGCAATGGGCAGAAAATTTGACCCGCATCTCCGAGCAGGGTGTCCGCGATGCAGACTATGCGGCGGTACGCGCCCATTTCGATGAAGAAGAACTGGTGGCGTTGACCCACGTCATCAACACCATCAACGTCTGGAACCGCCTGAATGTGTCTTTTGCCACCCCGGCGGGTAGCATGGACGGCCTGATGGGATTGGAGAAGGCAGGGCTGGTGTAACCCAATCACACACCGAACTTGCAAAAAGCAGCCTGCACTTTATCAAAACCCAAATGCAGGCTGCCTGAAACCCATCGGGCTTCGCTTTATGCGGCGTTGTTATTCATCGTCCAGCAGTCGGTGATTTTGCCGTCTTTGACTTTCAGGAAATCCGTACCGACTTTGACGGCGGTTTTGCCGCCGAGCGTGGCGGTAACGCGCCAATAGGCGGAAATCATGTCGCCGTCGCAAAACGGGCCGAGCACGAGTTCGTAATGCAAATCGGCTTTGGCGCGGATGGTGGCAATCCAAGCCTTCGCGCTGGCAATGTCGGTAACGGGCGCGGGCGGTGGGGTGGAGTCGGCGGTCAGGTGCGCTTTGAAATGGGGCGACAACAGTTCGTCGGCAATATCAAGATGGCCGTTCCACATCTGCGTCCATGCGGTGTAGATTTTGTGTGCGTCAGTCATGTTTTATCTCCTAATGTATTGGATTACAATGAATATCGTTGCCTTTCGACTGTGCCATAATGCGGCAAATATCTGTCAGCGGAAAAACCGTCCGCAGCAGCTTTTGAATTTCCTGCCCGAGCCGCAGAAACAGGGCGTTTGCGGCGCGGGCAGGGAAACGGTGGGATCGATGAAATACCAGCGGCCGCCGCTGCGTACGAAGGCGGACAGCTCGCGGTGCGTCTGCTCTTCTCCGCCGGCGTCGGCGAAACGGGCGGCGAAATCCACCAGCGCGTGCCGCCCGCCCGGCAGGGTTTGGAAATCGAAAACTTCGAGGCCGAGCCACTGCGATTCGCGGCTCCATGCGGCGATGGCGGCGGCATCGAGCAGCCGCTGCTGCGCGGGCACGGTGGTGGCGACGATGTAATCGGTCTGCTGCAAAACATAGGCGGCGTAGCGCGAACGCATCAGGGCAAGCGCGTCGGCGGCCGGTCGGCCGAGGTGCGGCGGCAGGCAGCAGTCGCGGTAGGGCAGGGCGGAGCAGCAGGGGCAGGTTTGTTTTTCCATGTTTTCAGACGGCCTTGTTTCAGACGGCCGCAGTATAGCAGCCGCGCTGACGGATGCTGGCGTTTCTTGCTATCATGGCGGCCGTTTGCAACCGGAGGAATGCCGATGAAAATCCTGTTTATTGCCGACCCGATGGCGGGTTTCAAAACTTATAAAGACACCACTTATTCAATGATGCGCGAAGCGGCACGGCGCGGCCATGCACTGTTTCACACGCTTGCGGGCGAACTTTCCGTGCAGGGCGGCCGCGTGCTGGCGCAGGCCGCACCCTTTGAATTTCTCGGCGCGAAAAACGACGACGACCATGCCTGGTTTCGCGCCGAAAGCCCCGTTCAGACGGCCTTAAACGAATTTGACGCCGTGATTATGCGCACCGACCCGCCCTTCGATATGCAGTATCTTTATGCCACCAAGCTTCTGACGCTGGCCGAAGGGCAGGGCGCGAAAGTGTTCAACAGCGGCCAGGCGATGCGCGATTTCAACGAAAAACTGGCAGTGCTCAACTTCCCGCAGTTCGCCCCGATCACCATCGTTACCACCCGCGCCGCCGACGTGCGCGCCTTTCTCGCCGAACACGGCGACATCATCGTCAAACCGCTCGACGGCATGGGCGGCATGGGCATTTTCCGCCTCACCAAACAAGACCCCAACATCGGCAGCATTCTGGAAACCCTGATGCAGCTTGAAACGCGCACCATCATGGCACAGCGTTACCTGCCCGATATCGTAAAAGGCGACAAACGCGTGCTGGTAATCGGCGGCGAAGTCGTCCCCTACGCGCTGGCGCGCATCCCGCAGCAGGGCGAAACGCGCGGCAATCTGGCGGCGGGCGGGCGCGGCGTGGCGCAGGACTTGTCGGCGCGCGACCGCGAAATCGCCGAAACCCTCGCCCCCGAGCTCAAACGGCGCGGCATCCTCCTGGCCGGTTTGGACATCATCGGCGAAAACCTCACCGAAGTGAACGTCACCAGCCCGACGGGCTTTCAGGAAATCACGCAGCAAAAAGGCTACGACGTGCCCGCCCGCTTTGTCGACGCGGTGGAAGAGGCCGTCTGAAAAAGGCTTTAAGGCCGTCTGAAACCTTTCAGACGGCCTTCGTATGATTAACCGAAACCGCCCAACGGAGGTACGCCGTGCCCGACGCTTCTTATCTGATAACGGCTTATCTGATTGTCCTGACGGTGTTTTCCCTGTGGGTTAACAGCCGCTCGCAAACCGTTTGGGATGCTTTGCGCGCCGATGGCGCCCTTTACGCAGCGGCGGGCAGACCGTCGGATATGTATTTTGTCTTCGATATTTATCGGTTGTGTTACCGCTACGCTTTCTTTTTAAAAAAACATCCCGCCAGACCGTCGCAGCTTGCCTGCTCCGACGGCGATTACCGTGCGGTGTGCAGGCTGGCGGTATTTCTGCTGTACCTCAACTTCGCCCACGGCGCGGTAATCATAGGCATATTTTTGTATTTTCAGCTTTTCCGTTAAACGGAGGCCGTCTGAAAGCACAGTTTGGATACAGCCGAATCTCGTTTCCCGTTTTTCAGACGGCCTGTTATTTTCATTTAATTTAAGGAAGCAAAATGGAGCTGATCGAACTTATCCGCCGCTTTTTCGCCGAAAACGATATGGGCGAAACCGCAGGCACGCCGAACACGCCGCAGGACATCGCCGAAATCGAACAAACACTGAACCTGCGTCTCAACCCCTTGTATCAAGCCCTTATTTCCGAGTTCGGTTCGTGCTATCTCGGTTTGGAATTTTACGACCGCCGCAATCCGGACGGCGGCCTCATCCCCCAAAGCCAATGGTTCCGCCAAGCCGCGCAAGACGCGGGTTTGACCGATTATGAACACTTCCTCGCCATCGCCGACAACGGCAGCGGCGACAAAATCCTGCTGGGTGCGGACAGCAACGAATTGTTCCTCTTTGCCCACGACAGCGGCGAAATCCTGCCCCTTGCGCAAGAATACGGCGGAGCGGACACGCTCGACGGCATCATCAGAGAATATATAGAGGAAGAAGACCGGGATGATGAAGAGGACGAATAGACCGTCTGAAAAGCAAAAAACGGTTTCAGACGGCCTGCGTCCGTTTCCCAAACCCGTTTTTTAATAAAAGGGAAAAACCATGGAAAAAAACAACCACGACAGCTACGCCGCACAAATCAAAGGCAAAACCGGCCTGCGCCGCATCATTAACGCCTGGGGCTATTCGCTCGACGGTTTCAAAGCCGCCTGCGAAGAGCAGGGCTTCCGCCAGCTTTTGTGGCTCAATGTGCCGTTGGTGGTGCTGGCCTTCGTGCTGCGCTTCGGGCCGACGACGCAGATGGTGCTGCTGGCGGCTTCTTTTTTGTGCCTGATTGTCGAATTGTTCAATACGGGTGTGGAAGCGGCGGTAGACCATACTTCGCTGGAAAAACACCCGCTGGCCAAGCGGGCGAAAGACGTCTGCTCGGCGGCGCAGTTTCTCGCACTGCTACTTTTGGCGCTGCTGTGGTTTATTGCGTTGTGGCGCGAATACGGTTTCAATGTTTTTTGAGGCGGGTCAAACTTTTCCCTTGATTGATACCATATAACAGACTTATAGTCTGCCTGTCGTCCGCACGAGCTTTCGGTTTTGGCGACTTCTTTTGACAACCGTTTTTTGAAAGGAAAGCAGTATGAAAAAATTACTTATAGCCGCAGTGGCAACTCTGTTCTGCCAAGCCGCCTTTGCAGAAGGCGTGGTTATCCAAAATTCTTGGGCGCGCGAAACCGTGGGCGGCATGAAAAACGGCGGCGTTTTCATGGATATGGAAAACGACACGCCCAAAGAAATCGCCCTGATCGGCGGTAGCAGTCCCGTGTCCAAACGGGTGGAAATCCATGAGCATGTCCATGCCATGCTCACCGATCCGAAAACCGGCCAGAAAGCCATGGGTATGCGCATGCAGGAAGTGAAAGGCGGCATCAAAGTGGCAAAAGGCGAAATCATGTCGCTGAAACCGGGCGGCTACCACGTTATGCTGATGGATTTGAAAAAACCGCTGAAACCGGGTGACAAATTCCCGCTGACGCTGAAATTCAAAGGTGCGCAAGAGCAGACCGTGCAGGTTGAAGTGCGCGCCAATGCGGGTAGCCCCGGCGCACACGGCGGCCATGACCACGGCCATGCCCACTAAACATCCGCATTGAAAGCCGCAAAGGCCGTCTGAAACGCCGTTTTCAGACGGCCTTTTGTGATGGCGGGAGCGGGTTGTCTTTACTTGCCCGACATGGAAAAGCAAGGTAGTATCCCGCCTTTCATTTTTCAGCCGTAAAGTTAAAGAGAACAAGATGATTAGCGATATTCAGAAGACAGCCGAAAGCAAAATGCAGCGCTCGCTGGAAGTATTGAAGGAAAACCTCGCCAAAGTGCGTACCGGCCGCGCCCATACCGGCCTGCTCGACCAAGTGGAAGTGGAATACTGGGGCAGCATGGTGCCCGTGAGCCAGGTCGGCAACGTCACCCTTCTGGATGCGCGCACCATCGGCGTGAAACCTTTTGAAAGCAATATGGCCGCCAAAATCGAAAAGGCCATCCGCGATTCCAATCTGGGCTTGAATCCCGCCTCTGTCGGCGACCTTATCCGCGTGCCCATGCCCATGCTCACCGAAGAGCGCCGCAAGGATTTGATTAAAGTCGTGCGCGGCGAAGCCGAAGAAGGCCGCGTTTCCATCCGCAACGTGCGCCGCGATGCCAACGACCACATCAAAAAGCTACTGAAAGACAAAGAAATTTCTGAAGACGAGGCACGTCGCGGCGAAGAGGCGGTGCAAAAGCTCACCGACAAATACATCGCCGAGGCCGACAAAATCCTTGCCGCCAAAGAAGAAGACCTGATGGCCGTGTAAAGGCCGTCTGAAAGCCGCCCATCCCGCGTACGACAAGGATTTTCCGTGAAAAGCAGCACACAGGCCATACCGGAACACCGCAACGTTCCCCGCCACATCGCCGTGATTATGGACGGCAACGGCCGCTGGGCGAAGAAACGTTTCCTGCCCCGCGTGATGGGGCACAAAAAAGGTTTGGACGCCCTGGAAAATCTGTGTGCCGAATGCTCGGCGGCGGGTGTGGAATATCTGACCGTTTTCGCCTTTTCCACCGAAAACTGGCGCCGTCCGCAAGAGGAAGTCGGCTTTCTGATGGGGCTGTTTTTACAGGCGCTGCAAAAACAGGTTCGGCGTATGCACGAACACAATATGCGCCTCAAAGTGATCGGCGACCGCAGCCGCTTTAATGCCGAAATCATCGTCGGCATCGAGGCCGCCGAAAACCTCACAAAGGACAATACCGGCCTTACGCTCACCATCGCCGCCGACTACGGCGGCCGCTGGGACATCCTCCAAGCCGCCAACCGCCTGCTGGCCGCAGGCAAACAGGAAATTGCGGAGGCCGACCTCAATGCCGAGCTGATGCTGGGCGATGCGCCCGAGCCCGATCTGTTCATCCGCACCGGCGGTGAAATGCGCATCAGCAATTTCCTTTTGTGGCAGATGGCCTATGCCGAACTTTATTTCACCGACACGCTGTGGCCTGATTTTGACAAACAGGCTTTTCAGACGGCCATAGCCTCCTTCCAAAGCCGCGAGCGCCGCTTCGGACGCACGTCCGAGCAGCTGCCGCAGGATCAGCAGAGAAATTAACCCGATATGTTGAAACAACGCATCATTACCGCCCTGATTCTGCTGCCCATCATGTTGGGCATGCTGTTTTGGGCTTCGGATATCCTGTGGGCGGCGTTTTCCGCGCTGATCGCCCTGCTTGCCCTGTGGGAATACGCCCGCATGGCCGGTATCGACAGCAAAGACCGCGCGCCCTATCTGCTGGCAAGCGCGGTGTTTATGCTGCTGGCGGTTGCGGGCGGCTGGGCGCTGCCCGCCGTGGGCTGGTTTGCCGTGCTGGTGTTCTGGCTGGCCGTGATGCCGCTGTGGCTGAAACACAAATGGAAACTCGCGGGCGGCTGGCGTGCCTATGCGGCAGGCTGGATGCTGATGATGCCGTTTTGGTTCGCCCTCGTGACCCTGCGCCCTGACGGCGCAAACGTGCTGCCGCTTTTGTCGGTAATGGGTTTGGTGTGGTTGGCCGACATCGGCGCTTATTTTTCCGGCAAAGCTTTCGGCAGACGCAAGCTCGCGCCCGCCATCAGCCCTGGAAAAAGCTGGGAAGGTGTGGCTGGCGGTCTGCTAGCGGTGCTGCTTTACCTGAGCGCCGTCCGCGCGGCGGGCTGGCTCGGCTTTGAGGCCTCGTGGCCTGCCACCATGGCGGCAGGTGCGGTGCTGACCGCCGTCAGCGTGTGCGGCGACCTGCTCGAAAGCCTGCTCAAACGCGCGGCGGGCATTAAAGACAGCAGCAATCTGCTGCCCGGCCACGGCGGCGTATTCGATCGCACCGACAGCCTGATTGCCGTATTGAGCGTATATGCCGCCTTTGTTTCGCTGTATTGAGGCCGTCTGAACAAGGCCGTCTGAAAGGAGTGTTTTATGACCGATACCCACCGCCAATCTTCGCTACCCCTGTTGGGCGCACTGCTTGCCGCCGGCCTGATGGCCGCTGCCTTCATACTCGGCATCCAGTTTAAAAACTTCCGCCAGCCCGGCACGATTACCGTTAAAGGCTTGGCCGAAAAAAACTTCCAATCCGACAGCGCAACCTGGCGCAGCGGCGTTGCGCTGCACGGCGACAGCTATCAGGACGTGTTGGACGCTCTGGCATCGGAGCGCAAAAAGCTGGAAGGTTTTTTGAGAAAACAGGGTTTTGAAGAATCCGAAATGCAAATCGGCCTGCCGTCGGTCGAGCGCGTCTATCAGGAAATCCGCAACAGCGACGGCGAAGTGGTCGAACGTAAACCCAACGGCTACGACGGCAGCCTCCACATTACTGTCAACACTAAAAAACTCGACAAAATCCAAGCCGCGCAAACCGCCATCCGCAACCTGAGGGCGAAAAACGACTTTGTCGAGTTCGACAATCCGCAATACCTGCTCGGCAATCTCGAAACCATCAAACGCGACCTGATTACCCAAGCCACTGAAGACGCGCAAAAACGTGCCGCAGAGTTTGCCAAAACCGGCGGCGGCAAAGTCGGTGCCATGCGCTCGGCTTCGCAGGGTTCGTTCAACATCTATTCCGACAGCGGCAGCAGCAGCGACGACGACTATGGCGGCACTTACGACAAATCCACCGTCGGCAAACAAGTCCGCCTTGTTGTTACCATCGAATACGCCATCGACTGACGGCAACCCTTTCAGACGGCCTTTATCCGCAAAGGCCGTCTGAAAATTTCCGCAGCAACAATAAAACGACAATGCCGCTTCGCGCGGCCTAATTGGAAACACACCAACCCATGTCCATCCAAAATCTCACCATTCTCGGCAGCACCGGCAGCATCGGCGAGAGCACACTCGATGTGGTTGCGCGCCATCCCGATCGTTTTTCCGTTTTTGCGCTGGCCGGACATACGCAGGTGGAAAAGCTGGCCGCGCAATGCCGCCGCTTCCAACCCGAATACGCCGTTGCCGCCGATGCGGAACACGCTGCGCGTCTGGCAAACCTGTTGCGCGACGCGGATGTCAAAACCCAAGTGCTACACGGCGCGCAAGCCCTGATTGACATTGCATCCACCGACCAAGTGCACGGCGTGATGTGTGCCATCGTCGGCGCGGCCGGCCTGCCTTCCGCCCTGGCCGCTGCCCGCGCGGGTAAAACCATTTATCTGGCCAACAAAGAAACGCTGGTCGTAGCCGGCGCATTGTTTATAGACACCGCCAAAGCAGGCGGCGCAACCGTGCTGCCCGTCGACAGCGAACACAACGCCGTGTTCCAAGTTTTGCCGCGCGACTACACAGGCCGTCTGAACGAACACGGCATCGCCTCCATCGTGCTCACCGCTTCGGGCGGTCCCTTTCTCGATACCGATTTGGCTGCGCTCGAACGCATCACGCCCGCAGAGGCCGTGAAGCATCCCAATTGGAGCATGGGACGCAAAATTTCCGTCGATTCGGCCACCATGATGAACAAAGGCCTGGAGCTGATTGAGGCGCACTGGCTGTTTGCCTGCCCGCCCGAAAAACTCGAAGTCGTCATCCACCCGCAATCGGTGATTCACAGCATGGTGCGCTACCGCGACGGCTCGGTGCTGGCGCAATTGGGCAAGCCCGATATGCGCACGCCGATTGCCTACTGCCTTGGCCTGCCCGAACGCATCGAATCGGGCGTGGGCGCGCTCGATTTCGACAGCCTGTCCGCACTCACGTTCAGACGGCCTGACTTCCAACGCTTTCCCTGCCTGAAGCTCGCCTACGAAGCGATGCACGCGGGCGGCAGCGCACCGTGCGTGCTCAACGCCGCCAACGAAGCCGCCGTCGCCGCCTTTTTGGACGGCAAAATCCGTTTCACCGACATCGCCCGCACCGTCGCCCATTGCTTGGACAAAGGTTTTTCAGACGGCCTTTCCAGTTTGGAAGACCTGCTCGCGCTCGATAGCGAAACCCGCCGCCGCGCCCAAGCTTTTTCAGACGGCCTCTGCGGCGTCAAAACCGCAATGGCTGTCTGAAAAACAAGAACACAGCGGCAAAACCGATACATTAAAAGGAAAAAAGATTGCTCACCCTGGTTTCATTTATCGTTGCCATTTTGATATTGGTCAGCCTGCACGAACTCGGCCATCTGCTGGTGGCGCGCTGGTGCGGCATCAAAGTGCTGCGCTTCTCTGTCGGCTTCGGCAAACCGTTTTTCACCAAACGTTGGCGCAATATCGAATGGTGTTTCGCACCGATACCGTTGGGCGGCTATGTCAAAATGGTCGACACCCGCGAGGGCAACGTGGCCGAGGCCGATCTGCCCTATGCCTTCGACAAACAGCATCCCGCCAAGAAAATCGCCGTCGTCGCCGCAGGCCCGCTTACCAATCTGGCCCTGGCCGTGCTGCTTTACGGATTGAGTTTTTCCTTCGGTATCAGTGATTTGAAACCCTTTGTCGGCACGGTCGAGCCGTACAGCATCGCCGCCAAAGCGGGTTTTGCCGCAGGCGATAAAATCACCGCCGTCAACGGCGTGCCCGTTGCCAACTGGGGCGACGCGCAAACCGGCATTATTTTAGATTTGGAGGCGGGAAAAGTCGATGTGGCCGTGACGACAGAGCAGGGACAAAACGTCGTACGCACCATCAATGCCGCAGGCACGCAGGAGGCGGCCGATGTGGCCAAGCGCGGTGGCTATATCGGTCTGATGCCTTACAGGCTGACGAAAACCGTCGGCGTGGTCGTGCCCGGCAGCGCGGCGGAGAAGGCCGGTTTGAAGGCGGGCGACACGCTGCTGGCGGCCGAGGGCAAAGCGCTGGACAGCTGGCAGGAATGGGTCGATTTGGTGCGCCGCAGCGCAGGGCAAAAGCTGCAACTGACCTATCTGCGCGACGGAAAAACACTGGAAACCTTCATCCGCCCCGACTCGGAAATGCAGGGCGGCGTCTTGTCCGGCAGGGTCGGATTAGGTGCGGCCACCGATAAAGTGTGGGACAAAGCAGTCCGCTTCCGCTATTATCCGTCCGTTGCCGAAGCCTTCGGCATGGCCTGGCGCAAAACTACGGACTACGTTACGCTGACTTTGAAGTTCTTCGGCCGCCTTTTGGGTGGGCAGGCTTCGCTGCAACACGTTTCCGGTCCGCTGACCATCGCCGATGTGGCGGGCAAGTCCGCCTCGATGGGCTGGCAGCCCTATGTCGAATTTCTCGCCTTGGTGAGCGTCAGCCTCGGCGTGATGAATCTTCTGCCCGTTCCCGTGTTGGACGGCGGGCATCTGGTGTTTTACAGTATCGAATGGCTGCGCGGCAAACCGCTTTCCGAAAGCATTCAGACGGCCGGGCTGCGCGTCGGCCTGGCACTGATGATGATGCTGATGATTTTGGCTTTTTTTAATGATATTACCCGTTTATTTGGATAACGTATGAAACTGAAAAAACTGACCCTGACCCTGATGATGCTGGGACTTTCCCCGCTCGCCCTAGCCGACTTTACCATTCAGGACATCCGCGTGGAGGGCTTGCAGCACGCCGAGCCGTCCACCGTGTTCACCTACCTACCGGTCAAAGTGGGCGACACCTTCCGCGACGGGCAGGGCGAGCAGATTATCAGCAGCCTCTATGCCACCGGACTGTTTGACGACGTGCGCGTGGAAAGCATGGGCAACCAGCTGCTGCTGACCGTGGTCGAACGCCCTGTGATCGGCAGTTTCGAAGTCAGCGGCGGCAAACTGATTCAAAACGACGCCATCAAGAAAAACCTCGACGCCTTCGGCTTGGGGCAGTCCAAACCGTTCAACCAAGGCCGTCTGAACGAAGCCGTGGCCGGTTTGAAGGATGAGTATAAGAAACAGGGCAAATATTCGGTGGAAATCACCCCCACAGTTACCCGTCTGGCGCGCAACCGCGTGGCGGTGGAGCTGAAAATCGACGAGGGCAAAACCACCACCATCAAAGACATCGAATTTGAAGGCAACGAGCGCTATTCCGACCGCCGCCTGCGCCGCCAGATGTCCCTGAGCGAAGGCGGCCTGTTTACCTGGCTGACCAAAAGCAACCGCTTCAATTCCGACAAATTCTCGCAGGACATGGAGCGCGTTACCGATTTTTATCAAAACAACGGCTATTTCGATTTCCGCATTGTCGATACCGATGTACAGATGTCGCCCGACCAAAAACACCAAACGATGAAAATCACCGTGTCCGAAGGACAGCGCTACCGCTGGGGCAAAGTGACTATCGAAGGCGACACCCGCGAAGTGCCGAAAGAAGAGCTGTACGGCCATCTGAAAATGAAGGAAGGCCGTTGGTACGAGCGCGCGCAGATGCTGGAAAGTCTGGAAAAAATCCAGCAGTCGATGGGAACGGCTGGTTATGCGTTCAGCGAAGTCAACGTCATTCCGCAGCCGAACCGCGAAACGGGCGTCGTCGATTTCGTCTTGCAGGTCGAACCGAACCGTAAAGTTTATGTGAACAAAATCAACATTTCGGGTAACAACAAAACCCGTGACGAAGTCGTGCGCCGCGAACTGCGCCAGATGGAAGCCGCTCCGTATGACGTTTCCAAACTGCAACGCTCGAAAGAACGCGTCGAGCTTTTGGGCTACTTCGACGATGTGAAATTCGAAGCCAAACCCGTGGAAGGCACGCCCGACCAGGTGGATGTGGACATGAGCGTCAACGAACGCGCCACCGGTTCGCTCGATTTGAGCGCGGGCTGGGTGCAGGACACCGGCCTTGTGATGGCTTTCGGCGTGGCGCAGGACAACCTGTTCGGCACAGGCAAATCCGTTTCTGCCCGCGTTTCGCGCAGCAAAACCACCAACAACGCCTCCCTGTCGTTTACAGACCCCTATTTCACCCCCGACGGCGTGAGCCTAGGTTATGACTTGTACGGCAAAACCTACGATCCGCGCAAATCCTCTTCTGGCACCACCAGCAACGGCCGCTACAAAACCTCCACCGTCGGTGCGGGCATCCGCATGGGCGTGCCAGTCACCGAATACGACCGCGTCAATTTCGGCCTCGGCGCCGAGCATATGCAGGTTCAGACCTTCGAAGGCGCACCCAAACGCTACCGCGAATTCATCGAAAAATACGCCAAAAGCCAAACCGGCGGCATCGGCAAATACAAAGGCTGGACAGTTAAAGGCAGCGTCGGTTGGGGGCGCAACAAAACCGACAGCGCCCTGTGGCCGACACGCGGTTACATGATCGACGCCAATTTGGAAGGCGGCCTGCCCGGTGGCGATTTGCAGTATTACAGCCTGACGCACAACCAAAAATGGTTCTTCCCGTTGAGCAAAAACTTTACCCTGATGCTGGGCGGATCGCTGGGTGCGGCCGACGGCTACGGCAAAACCAAAGAACTGCCGTTCTTCCAAAACTTCTACGGCGGCGGCTTGGGTTCGGTGCGCGGCTACGAAAGCGGTACGCTCGGCCCGAAAGTCTACGACGAAGACGGCGACAAAATCAGCTACGGCGGCAACAAAATGCTCTCGGGCACGGCCGAGCTGCTGTTCCCCTTCCCCGGCATCAAAGACAGCCGCAGCGTCCGCCTGAGCCTGTTTGCCGACGCCGGCAGCGTGTGGGACAACAAAACCTATACCGATTCGAGCAGCGACCTCTTGGGAGGAAGGAAACTGCAAAACGTTTACGGCGTGGGCACCAGCCACAAATCCAGCTTCAAGGAAGAGCTGCGCTACTCCGCGGGTGCGGCGGTAACGTGGATCTCGCCGCTGGGCCCGATGAAGTTCAGCTATGCCTATCCGATCAAGAAAAAACCGACCGACGAAATCCAGCGCTTCCAATTCCAGCTGGGTACCACCTTCTAAGCTTGGCACAGGAAACAGCATGACCAGTGGAAAAACACGGATCAGCATGTGGGCAGCAGCCTTTGCCGCTGCGGCGGCTTTGGCCGCACCCGCGGCGGCAGGCGGCGCGCAGAAACTCGGTTTCATCGACGTCGAGCGCGTCTACCGCGAGTCGAAGCAGGCGCAAAACATCCAGCAGAAACTGGAAGCCGAATTTGCGCCGCGCCAGCAGCAGCTGGAAAAAATGCAGCAGGAAACCGCAGAATGGCTGCGCAAAAACGCCGCCTCCGGCAAAAACGCCGAAAGCGAGCGCCGCAGCCGCGCCCTGCGCACCGCGCAGCAGCAGCTGGCCGAAGACTACGACCTGCGCCGCAACGAAGAGTTCGCCGCATTGCAGCGCAACGCCGACCGCGTGATGATTGATTTGGCAAAAAAAGAAGGTTACGACCTGATACTGCACAACGTTATCTTCATCGACGCCAAATTCGACATCACCGACAAAGTCATCCACGAGATGAACCGTTAAACAGTCCAACCTGCGCCGCGGGTTTTTCAGACGGCCTGCCGTATCGAGGCCGTCTGAAACGTTTTCCCGCCGCGCCCGAACCGGATTCAAATATGATGAAAAAAGTATCGGCAGCATTGGCCTGCTTTTTTCCTTTGCCGCGCAGGCCGATATTCCGCAAACGGCCGACACGCGCTGCTTCCCCGTCGGCGCCGCGGGCAAAATCGGTAAAGCGCAGCCCTGCCGCGCACAAGCGGTCACATCCGCGCCGCGTCCGAACCTGTCCGACACACGTTCCGTCAGCTACGAAATCGGCGGCAGGCAATACACCTTCACCGCCGATTATGATGCGGAAAACGAGCGCCGGCAGAGCGCATACGAAGGCGGCAGCCTCGAAGTGTATTACCGCAGCCGCGCCTTCAACCCCTTGAAGCAGGACGGCCGCCGCGCCCGTTACACCTGTTTCCGCGCGCAAGACGTGCATTTCTGCACACCCAAACGCCCCGCGCCGTTTTGGTAAATTCCACGAAAAGGCCGTCTGAAAACGAAACCCCGACGAAGTGAAAACGCATCCGATTGCTTGCGGTTTCCCGTTTCAGACGGCCTGCCGTGCAACCTGTTCCGATAAGGCCATGACAGAAAAAACCTATACCCTTTCCCAAATCGCAGCCGAACTCGGCGGCGAAGTGCGCGGCAGCGACATCGCCGTGTCCGCCGTGCGCCCGCTCGCCGAAGCAGGCGCAGCGCACATCAGCTTTCTCGCCAACCCCAAATACAAGGCCGACGTACACGCCAGCGGCGCGGGCGCGGTCATCGTATCGGCCAAAGCTGCCGACGAATTTGCCGGCCGCAGCCTGATTGTCGCCGCCGACCCCTATCTCTATTTCGCCAAAGTGGCACGGCTGTTTTCGCCGATCGTCAAAGCACAGGGCAGCGTACACCCCACCGCCGTGATTGAGCCGACCGCCACAGTACCCGCAAGCTGCGAAATCGGCGCGCACGCCTACATCGGCGCAAACACAGTACTCGGCGAAGGCTGCCGCATTCTCGCAGGTACAGTGGTCGAACACGACTGTACGCTCGGCGATGAAACCGTTATCCACCCCAACGCCGTGGTTTACCACGGCTGCACGTTAGGCAAGCGCGTGGAAATCCACAGCGGCGCAGTCATTGGCGCAGACGGCTTCGGCCTCGCCTTTGCAGGCGATTCGTGGTTTAAAATCCCGCAAACCGGCGCGGTAACGCTCGGCGACGACGTCGAAATCGGCTCCAACACCAATATCGACCGCGGTGCAATGAGCGACACCACCGTCGGACGCGGTAGCAAAATCGACAACCAAGTGCAAATCGGCCACAACTGCCGCATCGGCAGCCACACCGTTATCGCCGCCAAAACCGGTATTTCCGGCAGCGTCACCATCGGCGATTTCTGCATCATCGGCGGCGGCGTCGGCACGGTCGGCCACATCGAAATCGCCGACAAAACCACCATCGGCGGCGGCACGTCCGTCACCCACAGCATCAGCGAAAGCGGCACCCACGTTGCGGGCATCTTCCCCATGTCTTCTTATAAAGAATGGGCGCGCAACGCCGTGCACGTGCGCCGTTTGAGCGAAACAGACAAACGGATCAGGCAGCTTGAAAAAGAACTGGCCGAACTGAAAAACGGCAGATAAGCAGATAACAAAAGGCCGTCTGAAAACGAAGTTTCAAGGAAGTGAAAAACCGTTTTCAGACGGCATGACCCAACCACAAGGACAATCACGCAATGGACATCAAATTCCCCATCGAAGCCCGCGAAATCCAGGAAATCCTACCGCACCGCTTCCCCTTCATGCTGCTCGACCGCGTTACCGCCGCCGAGCCCGGCAAAACCCTGAGTGCGTTTAAAAACGTCACCTTCAACGAGCAGTTTTTCCAAGGCCACTTCCCCGAATCGCCCGTAATGCCGGGCGTGCTGATCGTCGAAGCCATGGCGCAGGCCTGCGGCGTGCTGGCCGTGTTGAGCCAGGGCAGCACCAAGCGCCGCGAAAACGAAATCACCCTGTTTGCCGGACTCGACAATGTGCGTTTCAAACGCCAGGTCATCCCGGGCGACCGCCTCGACTTCGAAGTCGAACTGCTCGCCCACCGCCGCGGCATCGGCAAATTCAACGCCACCGCCAAAGTAAACGGCGAACTGGCCTGCGAGGCCACCATCATGTGCGCCCAGCGCGTCGTCGAAAAAGGTTGATGCGGCGTTTTCAGACGGCCTGGGGCTGATTGCCAACAGCCCCTAGGAAGCCGTCTGAAAACCGTCGGACAGGCCGCCAGCGAACAAACGGGCACGAAAGGAAAACCATGACCCTCATCCACCCCACCGCCGTCATCGACCCCAAAGCAGAACTCGATTCCAGCGTCAAAGTCGGCGCATACACCATCATCGGCCCCGACGTGCAAATCGGCGCGAACACCGAAATCGGCCCGCACGCCGTCATCAACGGCCACACCACCATCGGCGAAAACAACCGCATCTTCCAATTTGCCAGCCTCGGCGAAATCCCGCAGGACAAAAAATACGCCGGCGAGCCGACCCGCCTGATTATCGGCAACGGCAACACCATCCGCGAATTCACCACCTTCAACCTCGGCACGGTTACCGGCATCGGCGAAACCCGCGTCGGCGACGACAACTGGATTATGGCCTACTGCCACCTCGCCCACGACTGCGTCATCGGCAACCACACCATCTTCGCCAACAACGCCAGCCTGGCCGGACACGTTACCATCGGCGACTACGTCATTCTCGGCGGTTATACGCTGGTTTTCCAGTTCTGCCGCATCGGCGACTACGCCATGACCGCTTTCGCCGCAGGCGTGCACAAAGACGTACCGCCCTACTTCATGGCCGCAGGCTACCGCGCCGAACCGGCAGGCATCAACAGCGAAGGCATGCGCCGCAACGGTTTTAGCGCCGAACAGATTGCCGCCGTCAAAGATGCGTATAAAACCGTCTACCACCGCGGCATCCCGTTTGAAGAAGCCAAAGCTGACATCCTCGCGCGCGCCGAAACCCGGCCCGAGCTGGCCGTATTCAAAGGCTTCTTTGCCGCCTCCACGCGCGGCATCATCCGCTAAGGCCAAGAGGCCGTCTGAAAGCGCCGCGTACTTTTCAGATGGCCTCTTGGCAGGGCGGGTCAAACGTCCTATCCTTCACGCGGGCGGCTGCTGCCGCCCGTTTTGTACGCAACCGAAAGAAAGGATTTACCATGTCCCAAGTCACCTTCCACGGCAACCCCGTACAAGTCAACGGCACGCTGCCCGCCGTCGGCCAAACCGCGCCCGCATTCTCGCTGGCCGCTGCCGATTTGTCCGACAAAACGTCAGCCGATTTTGCCGGCAAGCGCAAAGTGCTGAACATTTTCCCCAGCGTCGACACCGGCGTGTGCGCCCAATCGGTGCGCCAGTTCAACCAACGCGCTTCCTCGCTGGATAATGCCGTCGTACTGTGCATCTCCGCCGATTTGCCCTTTGCCCAAGCCCGCTTCTGCGGTGCGGAAGGCTTGGACAAAGTCGTGACGCTCTCAAGCTTCCGCAGCAGCTTCGCGCAAGATTACGGCGTCGTCCTTGCTGACAGCCCGTTGCGCGGCCTCACCGCCCGCGCCGTCGTGGTGCTCGACGAAGCCGACAAAGTGCTGCACGTCCAACTGGTCGGCGAAATCGGCGACGAACCCGATTACGACGCCGCGCTGGCCGTGCTGTAAAGCGCTTGTTTAGTTCAAACCGAAAGGCCGTCTGAAAAACCCGTTGCGGGTTTTCAGACGGCCTTTGTGCTGCAGCAGGGCGGGTCGCTTACTCTTTCAACAGTTTGCGCTCGTACACGGCCTGCGCCAGCGTGCCCGCGTCGATGTATTCCAGCTCCGCGCCCAGCGGCATGCCGCGCGAGAGGCGGCTGATTTTGTAGGGCAGGTTTTTCAGCAGCTCGGCCAGAACATAGGCGGTAGCGTCGCCTTCGGCGGTGAAGTTGGTGGCGATGATGATTTCCTCCACCTCGCTTTCTTGCAGGCGCGTCACCAGTTTGTCGATGGCGATATGGTTCAAATCCATACCCTGCGCCGGGCTGACCTGTCCCATCAACACGAAATAGAGGCCGTCGTGGCAGCGGGCGGCTTCCATACCGGAGACGTCGGCGGGCATGTGGACGATCATCAGCCGCCGTCCGTCGCGCTCGGGATCGGCGCAGATATCGCAGGTTTCGCCTTCGCAAAATGTGTTGCAGCGGGCGCAGTGGCGGACTTGCAGCAGGGCGTTGTCGAGGGTGCGGGCGAGTTCCGCCGCGCCTGTGCGGTCGTGTTGCAAGAGGTGGTAGGCGATGCGCTGGGCGGATTTGGGGCCGACGTTGGGCAGCACTTTCAGGGCGTTTATCAGGCGGGAAAAGGCGTCTTGCGGTTTGGCCATGGGTTGTCTTCAGTAGGATGCGGGACAAGGTTTGAGGCCGTCTGAAAAAGGGTTTCAGACGGCCTTTCGCGCTTATCCGCTGCGGTAGGTTTAGTTGGGAAAACGGATTTCTGCATCGTCGCTGCTGACATCGAAAAAGCCCACGCCGTGTTTGGCGGCCAATGTACACACGGTTTCATAGGCTTCGTCGGCCACCGACCAGGCAAAGGCGGTATAAATCACCGATTTTCCGATACAGTAGTCGCTGACGTGGGGATTGTCGAAATAGTCGTCATCGTCTTCGTCGCCGCCATAAGGGCCGTTCATGGCGGGGAAGGTTTCGATCATTTCCAAAAACCAAGCGCGCAAGGCGGGCGTGGTAACGGCGGGATCGTCGTACTCGTGATCTTCCGCCCATTCTGTTTGCGCGTCATACCATTGCATAAACTCCTCGCGTTCGCGCGGGGCGGCGGCGGGGTCGAATACCATCAAGTCGTAACTCATTGTTGTTTCCTTAGCCGAATAACAATCCGCAGATGCGCGGCGGTTTACGCGCCGTACACCGGATTTTTATCGCACAGCGCTTTGACCTGTTCGGCCACGTGCGCGAGATTGGCTTCGTCGTTGGGATTGTCCAGCACGTCGGCCACCAGATTGGCGAGTTTGCGGGCATCGGCTTCATCGAAGCCGCGCGTGGTAATTGCTGATGTGCCGACGCGGATGCCGCTGGTGACAAACGGTTTTTCCGGGTCGTTGGGGATGGCGTTTTTGTTAATTGTGATATGCGCCTTGCCCAGGGCTTCTTCGGCGGCTTTGCCGGTGATGTTTTTCGGGCGCAGATCAACGAGGAACAAATGGCTTTCGGTGCGGCCGGTTACGATGCGCAGGCCGCGTTTGACCAGCTCTTCGGCCATCGCCTGGGCGTTGGCTTTCACCTGCTTGGCGTAGGTTTTGAACTCAGGTTGCAGCGCTTCTTTAAAGGCCACGGCTTTGGCGGCAATCACGTGCATCAGCGGGCCGCCTTGCAGGCTGGGGAAAATAGCCGAGTTGAGGGCTTTTTCATGCGTGGTGTCGCGGCAGAGAATCACGCCGCCGCGCGGGCCGCGCAGGGTTTTGTGGGTGGTGGTGGTGACAAAATCGGCGTGCGGCACGGGGCTGGGATACTCGCCCGCCGCAATCAGGCCGGCGTAGTGCGCCATATCGACGAACAAATACGCGCCCACTTTGTCGGCAATTTGGCGGAAACGCGCCCAGTCGATTTCCAGCGCGTAGGCCGATGCGCCGGCTACAATCATTTTCGGCTTGTGTTCGAGCGCGAGGCGTTCGACTTCGTCGTAATCCAAAATTTCGTCTTCGTTCAAACCGTAGGCAACCACGTTATACAGTTTGCCGGAAATATTGACGCTTGCGCCGTGGGTCAGGTGGCCGCCGTGCGCCAGGCTCATGCCCAAGATGGTGTCGCCCGGCTTGAGCACGGAAGTGTAAACGGCCTGGTTGGCCTGCGAACCGGAATGCGGCTGCACGTTGGCATAGGCTGCGCCGAAGAGTTTTTTTACGCGGTCGATAGCCAGCTGTTCGGCTACGTCCACATGCTCGCAGCCGCCGTAATAGCGTTTGCCGGGATAGCCTTCGGCGTATTTGTTGGTAAGCTGGCTGCCCTGCGCTTCCATTACGGCGGGGCTGACGTAGTTTTCCGAGGCAATCAGCTCGACATGGTCTTGCTGGCGTTGGTTTTCGGCGGCGATGGCGGCGGCGAGTTCGGGGTCGAATTTCTCGATGGTAAGTTTTCGTGAAAACATGGCATCTCCTTTGAAGTGCGGGGTTGTTAAAACGGCCTGCGCTCAGGCGCGGCGGGCATTGTATAGTGAACCAAAATGGAAAATCTACGGCGTTTCCGTTTGTGGGGCGTTTCAGACGGCCTTCGCGGCGCGGACGCGGGTTTGCGGCCGTTTGAAAACAATAAAGGCCGTCTGAAAACGGTTTTTCAGACGGCCTTATCCTATTTTTCCTGCGCCAGACGCTCTTTGCGCTCTTCCAGCCAGTGTTCCAGATAGTGGATGCTGACGCCGCCTTCGGAGAAGCCGGGGTCGGTGAAGAGGTCGCGGTGCAGCGGGGCGTTGGTTTTGATGCCGGTGACGGCCAGCTCGGCCAGGGCGACGCGCATTTTCGCCATCGCCTGTTCGCGGGTTTTGCCGTGGACGCAGATTTTGCCGATCAGGCTGTCGTAGTTGGGCGGGATGCGGTAGCCCTGGTAGATGTGGCTGTCGACGCGGATGCCGAAGCCGCCGGGCAGGTGGCAGCTTTCGATCAGACCGGGGCTGGGGATGAAGTTGTAGGGGTCTTCGGCGTTGATGCGGCACTCGAAGGCGTGGCCGTCGAGGACGATGTCTTTCTGCTTGTATTGCAGTTTTTCGCCTGCGGCGACGCGCAGCTGTTCCTGCACAATGTCCACGCCGGAAATCAGTTCGGTAACGGGGTGTTCGACTTGGACGCGGGTGTTCATTTCGATGAAGAAGAATTCGCCGTCTTCGTAAAGAAATTCAAACGTGCCCGCGCCGCGGTAGCCGATGCGTTTGCAGGCTTCGACGCAGGCTTTGCCGATTTTTTCGCGCTCTTTGGCGGTGATGCCGGGGGCGGGGGCTTCTTCGATGACTTTCTGGTGGCGGCGCTGCATGGAGCAGTCGCGCTCGCCCAGATAGATGGCGTTGCTGTGTTCGTCGGCCAATACTTGGATTTCGACGTGACGCGGGCGTTGCAGGTAGCGTTCCATGTAGACCATGGGGTTGCCGAAGGCGGCGCCTGCTTCGGCTTTGGTCATTTCCACGGATTTAATGAGGTCTTCTTTTTTCTCGACCACGCGCATGCCGCGTCCGCCGCCGCCGCCGGAGGCTTTGATGATGACGGGGTAGCCGACTTTGTCGGCGATGCGGATGATTTCGTCGGGATCGTCGGGCAGAGCGCCGTCGGAACCGGGCACGCAGGGCACGCCTGCTTCGAGCATGGCCTGTTTGGCGGATACTTTGTCGCCCATCAGACGGATGGTGTCGGGGCGTGGGCCGATGAAGACGAAGCCGGATTCTTCGACCTGTTGGGCGAAGCTAGCGTTTTCGGCGAGAAAGCCGTAACCGGGGTGGACGGCGTCGGCGCCGGTGACTTCGGCGGCGGCGATGATGGCGGGGATGTGCAGGTAGCTCTGCGGCGAGGGCGCCGGGCCGATGCAGACGGATTCGTCGGCCAGCTTGACGTGCAGGCTGTCTTTGTCGGCTTCGGAATGGACGGCGACGGTGGCGATGCCCATTTCGCGGCAGGCACGCAAAACGCGCAGGGCGATTTCGCCTCGGTTGGCGATTAAGACTTTTTTCAGCATGATGGGTTTCCTGTTTGGCGCGGCGGCGCGGCGGTTTCTAACTTCGCTGGAGCTTCGCTTTCAGACGGCCTCTGCGGTGTCAATTGCCCAGTGCGTTGCGGATTTTTTGGTCGGTTTTGTACTGGCTCAGGGCGTATACCGACCACAGGGCGGCGGGTATCCAGCCGATCAGGGTGATTTGCAGGAGCAGGCAGATGATGCCGGCGAAGGGGCGGCCAATGGTGAAAAATTGCAGCCAGGGCAGGAAGATGGCGAGAAGCAGGCGCATGGTGTTTCCTTGCGGTGATGTGCGGGGGAGAAAGGTTTTCAGACGGCCTCTGTATATGCAGAGGCCGTCTGAAAACGGCTTATTCGATGATGAAGAGCGGTTCGCCGTATTCTACGGGTGTGCCGTTTTCGACGAGGATTTCTTTGACGGTGCCGGATTTTTCGGCTTCGATTTCGTTCATCAGCTTCATGGCTTCGATGATGCACAAGGTGTCGCCCGCTTTGACGCTTTGGCCGACTTCGACGAAGGGGGCGCTGGTGGGGCTGGCGGCGCGGTAGAAGGTGCCGACCATGGGCGATTTCTGCGCGGCGGAGAGGTCGCGGGCGGCGGGTGCTGCGGGTGCGGCAGGGGTTGGGGCTGCGGCGGGAGCCGGTGCGGCGGGCGCTGCTTGGACGGGGGCGGGTGCGTAAACGGTTTGCGCCACGGTGGAACGGGTGATGCGTACTTTTTCTTCTCCTTCGGTGACTTCGATTTCGGCGATGCCGGATTCTTCCACCAGATCAATCAGCTTTTTGAGTTTGCGTAAGTCCATTCGGGTTTCCTTGGAAAATATTGTGCCACCGCAAAGTGCGGTTGCAGAGGGGTGTTTTGTGGCGCGGGCGGGGCGGCAAAATGCGCCCGGCAAGGCGGCAATAGGCGCGCATTTTTACCAAAATGCGGCGGAAAGTCCAGCGAAATGTTGGGAAACGGCGGGTTTGGCGGCGTTTGTTTTTCCGTATGGCGCGCGGGCTTCGGAAGGCCTGTCCGTAGGGGGCGGAAATGTTTTCAGACGGCCTGCAACAGGGTGCAGGCCGTCTGAAAAGGGCGGGTCAGCCTGCCAGTTGGGCGTATTGTTCCGCGTTAAGCAGGGCGTCGTAGTCGGCGGGGTTGTCGGGTTGGATTTTGAAGAACCAGCCCGCGCCGTAGGGGTCGCTGTTGGCGGTTTCGGGGGCGGAGGCAAGGGCTTCGTTTACTTCGAGCACTTCGCCGGCAATCGGGGCGTAGACGTCGGAGGCGGCTTTGACGGATTCGACGACGCCTGCCTGCTCGCCCGCGGCCAGTTTGGCACCGGTTTCGGGCAGTTCGACAAAAACGATGTCGCCCAGAAGTTCCTGCGCGTGGAAGGTGATGCCGACGGTGATGGTGCCGTCGTCTTCGCGGCGTAGCCATTCGTGGCTGTCGACGTATTTCAGTTCAGCGGGGATGTTGCTCATGGTTTGTTCTCCGTTTAAGGGTTAAGAATTGTTTGGGTGTGTAAGGATAGCAGGCTTGCCGTGCTTTGGGAATATCGGCATTTAACGCGGGGCGGGTGCATAATGCGGCACTCGTTTGCCGTTTTATGCAGGAGAAAAGCGATGAAAAAAATGTTGTTTTTGGCCGCCGTGCTGTGTGTGTCTTCGGGGGCGGGTGCGGTCGATTATCTGATCAGTAGCGGGAAGGACGAGCCGCCCGTTATCATCATTCACGAGCCTTACGGGCGCGGGCGCTATATGCCTTATCCGCCGCCTCCGCCGCCGCGTCCGTATTTCCGCGACGACAGCGGCAGCGGGCAGTCGATCAAGTTCGGTCAAAACACCATCCGTTTCAGCAACAGCCCGCCGGATACTGTCGAGAGCCGCAGTGTTGGCGGCTACGGTTATTATGAAGACGCTTATCCGCCGCCGCGCCGCTACCGTCCCGCGCCGCCGCCGCGCGCTTATTATTGGCGGCGTTAGAAGCGCTTTTGTGCCGTATGAAGGCCGTCTGAAAAGTTTCAGACGGCCTTTTGCTTTGCGGGTTTACAGCTGTCGGAAGTGCGGCAGGAAGGCGGGAATGCCGGGCAGCATGCCGACCGCACCCATGGCGGCGCAGAGAATGACGAAGCCTGCGGCGGGCACGATAACGCGGCCGACGAAGCCCAGTCCGGCGCTGCGTTCTTTGCAGCCGATGAGGCCGAGGTTGTCGAGCAGCATGGTGAGCGACCAGCCGAACACGGGGTTGACCAGCGCCGAGGAGAAAACGACGATGGCGGCGGACTGAGTGGTTTTGCCTTTGCGCGTCATTTCCATGCCCGCTTCAAGCAGGGGAATATACACGCCGACCACAAGCGCCACGCTCAATACGGGCTGCCACACGGCCAAGTCCATCGGGTAGCCCCAAATGCCTGCCGTGATGCAGAAGAGGGCGGTGAGAATGGCGCCGGCTGGAATCGGGCGCTTGGCGATGGAGGCGGGAACGATGTATGTGCCCCACGATGAAGTGAAGTTCGCGCCGCCGAGGAACGAGCCTGCGGCCTGGCGCACGGCGCAGCTGACCATGGTGTCGTCGATGTTCATGTGCGCTTTTTCCGCTTTTTCGGGATAGCTCAGTTTTTGGAAGACCTGGTGGCCGAGGAAA
This sequence comes from Neisseria sp. WLZKY-1, assembly GCF_046546535.1. Taxonomy (NCBI): domain Bacteria; kingdom Pseudomonadati; phylum Pseudomonadota; class Betaproteobacteria; order Neisseriales; family Neisseriaceae; genus Neisseria; species Neisseria sp. WLZKY-1. The sequence goes on along the minus strand of NZ_JBKGTW010000003.1, from coordinate 8,541 downwards.
TCGGGCGACCACATGGCGACGGCGAGCACGGCGAAGGGGAAAACGACGAGGAAACTGTCGGCCGTCGGCCAGCCGAGCATCCAGCCCGTGTTTTCGCCCCACCAGTAGGACGGGCTCATCGGCGGCAGGCCGGGTGCGGTTTTAAACGAAAAAGGTGCGCCGAGGACGAAGGCGGTGACGCCTGCCAAAAGGCAGCCCAGCGGCACGGCCAGCCAGCGTTTCTGCCAGTGTTCGAGCAGGGCGTAGAGCACGATGGTGCCCAGTATCACGACGAAGGCGATGTGCGGCATGCCGAAGCCGCCTGCCCAGTCGAACAGTTTTTTCACCTGCCCCGTCGTGCCGATAAAGCCCAGATAGAGCAGCAGGCCGCCGCAGACGCCGTTACCCGTCAGCTTCGCCATCAGGCTGCCGCCTTTGGTGATGCCGAGGATGAAGCCGAACAGGGCTATCAGGATGCCGAAGGCCAGCGGGTGTCCGCCTGCGGCGACTACGACGGGAATCAGCGGAATCAGCGGGCCGTGCGTGCCGGGCAGGTTGGCGGTGGGCAGGAAAAAGCCCGACAAGAGCAGGATGAACAGCGAGGCGATGAGCAGCTCGTAGCGCACGTTTTCCAAAATAAAGCCTTCGGGCAGCCCTAAGGGGCCGGCGAAGGCGGCGGCCACCGCGCCCACCATCACCACTTTGCCGATGGTGCCGGCGAATGCGGGAATCAGGTCTTCCCATTCGAAACGGAAGTCGCGCAGCGGCAGGTTGGCGCGCCAGCGCTTCGGTTGCAGGATTTCCAGTTCGTGGTCGAGATAGGCTTCGCGGGTGGCGAAGTCGGAGGCGGGTTTGTGTAATTGCGAATAGCTTTTTTCGATGGTCTCACTCATATTTTTCTTCTCCGTTGGTCTGTTTCAGACGGCCTGCCGTGTTTGCATGGAGGCCGTCTGAAAAGCAGTATAGTTAATTTGTGTAATTGCGTGTAATCCAAAATGGTGATGGCAGCCATCAGGCAGACGGAAGGAGACGGATTTTCTTGATGGAAAAGAATGATGTAAGAAGAGATGCCGTCTGAAAACGAAAGCATACATTGGTTAAGGATGCAGACATTCGTTTTCAGACGGCCTTTTTGCGGCGGTGCTTTACAGCGGGCGCAGGCGGTAGAGGGTGGTGGTTTCGCGGCTGCGGGCAAAGGCGAGCGGGTCGGACGGGTCGGCTGCCTTGGCGTGGACGGGGAGGGTGTGCAGGGTTTCGATAAGGGCGAGGGAGGCCGTCTGAAAGAGGGTGGGCAGGAAATCCGCCGTGCGCAGGCCGAGGTGTTCGGCGAGGTCGGACATGACAAGCCAGATTTCGCCGCCGTCGTTCAGGTGCTGCTGTGCGCCGCTGAGAAAGCCGCGCAGCATGGCGTGGCCGGGGTCGTAGAGGGCGGTTTCGACGGCGGAGGTGGGTTTGGCGGGCAGCCAGGGCGGATTGCAGACGATAAGGTCGGCGCGTCCGGCGGGGAAGAGGTCGGCGGCTTCGACGGCGATTTGCTGCGCGAGGCCGAGGCGGGCGGTGTTGGCGGCGGCGCAGGCGAGGGCGCGGGGGTTGTTGTCGGTGGCGGTGATGCGGGTGATGCCGCGTTTGGCGAGCAGGGCGGCGAGTACGCCCGAGCCTGTGCCGATGTCGAAGGCCGTCTGAAAGTGCGGGGGGAGTTCGGCCTGCATGACGAGGTCGAGATATTCGCCGCGCAGGGGGGAGAAAACGCCGAAGGGAACGTGGATGCGGCCGCCGAGGGCGGGGATGTCGACGCCTTTTTTGTGCCATTCGTGCGCGCCGATAAAGCCGAGCAGGAGATTTAGGGGCAGCAGGAAGGGGGCGTTGTTGGCGTTGTCATAGACGTCTGCGAGGGCGGCGCGGATGTCGGGGGCGCGGGGCAGGCCGAGGGTGAAATCCGCGCCGATTTCGACGGCGAGCATATTGGTGAGGCGGCTTTGCTGCGCTTGTCGCAGGCGGTGGCGGTGGAAGGCGGCGGCGGGGTCGGCGGTTTGCCCGCCGGCCTTTGGTTTGCGTTTTTCAGACGGCCTGCCGCCGCGCAGGCGTTTTTTCAGGGCGGCGAGGATTTGTTTGGCGTTGTGGAAATCGCCGGTGAAGATGGTGGCAGTGTCGGCGCGGGCGTTTTGCAGGACGGTGGCGGCGTTGGTTTCGCGCCGGAAAACGGCGTTTTTCGGCGGTTTCTGCGTGCTTTCGCTGCGCCATTCGCAGGCGGTGTTGCGGTCGGTGGGGATTTTGGGGGTCATGGCAAAGGCCGTCTGAAAAGGGTTTTGGGTGTGTTTGAGGCCGTCTGAAAACGGGGTTTCAGACGGCCTCTGTGCGGTATTTGTTTAGTGGGACGGGTTTTTCAAGCCCAATACGTCCTGCATGTCAAACAGGCCGGTTTGGCCGTTTGCCCAGACGGCGGCGCGCACTGCGCCGGAGGCGAAGGTCATGCGGCTGGAGGCTTTGTGGGTGATTTCGACGCGCTCGCCGTCGGCGGCGAAGAGAGCGGTGTGGTCGCCGACAATATCGCCGCCGCGCACGGTGGCAAAGCCGATGGTTTGCGCGTCGCGCTCGCCGGTGTGGCCTTCGCGGCCGTAAACGGCGCATTCTTTCAGGTCGCGGCCGAGCGCGTGGGCAATCACTTCGCCCATACGCAGGGCGGTGCCGCTGGGGGCATCGACTTTGTGGCGGTGGTGCGCTTCGATGATTTCGATGTCGTAGCCTTCGTTTAATACGCGGGCGACGGTGTCGAGAATGTGGAATGTGAGATTCACGCCCACGCTGAAATTGGCGGCAAAGACGATGCCGATTTTCTCGGAGGCCGTCTGAATGGCGGCTTTGCCCGCGTCGTCAAAACCGGTGGTGCCGATAACGATGTTGGTGTTGTGGGCGGCGCATTTTTGCAGGTGGGCGAGGGTAGACTCTGGGCGGGTGAAGTCGATGAGGACGTCGCTTCGGGCAATCACGGCTTCGGCATCGTCGGTGATGGCGATACCGGTGTTGAGGCCGAGTGCGTAGCCCGCGTCGCGGCCGAGCGCGCTTGAGGCAGCATGTTCGAGTGCGCCGCTCAATACGGTGTCGGGGTGTTTGCTCACGGCTTCGATTAAGACGCGCCCCATGCGGCCGTCTGCGCCGGCGATGGCGATTTTCAGGGGATTCATGCCGTTCGCTCCTTATTGTTGCGGCTGTTGTGCGGCGGCTTGGAGCTGCTCGCGGGCGTAGTCGACGGCGTTGCCTTCGGCTTTGACGAGGCGGTCGTTTTCAAACCAGACGGTGAGGTTGCGCGTTTCGGCTTGGTTGATGATGCCGTTGCGGCTGATTTCGTAGGTGTAGTCCCAGCGGTTTTGGTGGAAGGCGGAGCGCAAGAGCGGCGTGCCCAACAGAAGCTGCACTTGGTCGCGGCTCATGCCGGGGCGCAGGGAGGCGACGGCGCGTGCGTCGAGCTGGTTGCCCTGGATGACTTTCAGTTTGTAGGAGGGAAAATGGGAAACCCGCTCGGACGAGCAGGCGGTAAGGGAGAGTAGGGCCGTTGCGGCAAGCAAAGCTGTGAATTTGTTCACGGGTTAAACCTTTTCGAATAGGTAGGAGGGGCAGTATGATACAACAAATTCTCATTTGAAAATTTTTATCATTCTGCTAGTGGGCAAAGCCGTTAAAAGTGCGTATTATAGCGGCAATTACGTCACTAAGGTATGAACGGTATGGAAAAGTCTATAGACAGCAATGTAGCCCAACTCAGAGACAACGGCCTGAAAGTCACCGGCCCCCGCTTGAAAATCCTCGATTTGTTCGAGAAACACCCCGACGACCATATGAGCGCGGAAGACGTGTACCGCGTTTTGCTGGAAAACGGCATTGAAATCGGCGTTGCCACGATTTACCGTGTGCTGACCCAATTCGAGCAGGCCGGCATTTTGCTGCGCCACCATTTCGAAACGGGCAAGGCGGTGTACGAGCTCAACACCGGCGGCCACCACGACCACATCGTCTGTGTCAAATGTGGCTCCGTGGCCGAGTTCCACAGCGAGGAAATCGAAGAGTTGCAGGATAGAATGGCCGAAGAACACGGCTACCGCATTGTCGATCACGCGCTTTATATGTACGGCGTGTGCGGCAACTGCCAAAAGAAGGAAAAACGCTGATTTGATTCGGCGCGGCGGCTCGGATTGCTCGACTGAGGCCGTCTGAAAATACAAAACAGGCATTCGGAACAATGGTTCGGATGCCTGTTTTGTATTTTCAGACGGCCTAAACGTTTTAACGGGCGGCAGGGTTGGCCAGTATGCGGTTTATCGGCAGTAAGGCTGCAAATCAGCCAGCGCGGCCTGCCAGTTTGCCGCTTCGATGCCGAAGGTGTTTTGGATTTTGGTGCAGTCCAGCCGCGAGTTAGCTGGGCGGCGGGCGGGGGTGGGGTAGTCGGCGGTGGCGATGGCTTTGATCTCGGGGATTTTCGGCATCAGGTTTTGCGCGGCGGCAGCCTGAAAGATTTGCTCGGCAAAGCCGTGCCAGCTGGTGTAGGGGCAGCCTGAAAAATGATAGACGCCCCAGTCGGCGAAACCGGGAGCTTGGCTGCGTTCGGCGATGGCAATCAGGGCGGCGGCGATGTCGGCGGCGGGGGTGGGCGCACCGTGTTGGTCGGCAACGATGCCGAGGCTGTCGCGCTCGCGGCCGAGGCGGAGCATGGTTTTGACGAAGTTGCCGCCGTGCGCGCCGAACACCCAGGCGGTGCGCAGGATGATGTGGCGCGGACAGGCTGCGGCGGCCTGTTCGCCTGCCAGCTTGCTTTTGCCGTACACGCTTTGCGGGTTGACGGGATCGGTTTCGCGGTAGGGTGCCTCGGCCGTGCCGTCGAACACATAATCGGTGGAAATGTGCAGTAGGACGGCCTTATGTGCGGCGGCGGCTTGGGCGAGATGGCGCACGGCGTCGCGGTTGACGGCGTAGGCGGTGTCGGCATCGCTTTCGGCTTTATCGACGGCGGTGTAGGCAGCGGCGTTGATAATGACGTCGGGACGGAAACCGGCAACGGTGCGTTCAACGGCGGCGGAATCGGTGATGTCGAGTGCGGCGCGGTTGGCGGCAAGGACGGTGGCGCGGTTTTGAAGCTGCAAAACCAGTTCGCGGCCGACTTGGCCGTCGGCGCCGGTAATCAGGATGTTCATAGGTTTGTCCTTTCGGGTTGGGGGTAGGAGGCAGCCTGAAAGTTGGATGTCAACAGAACCTCTACGGTTTATCGGGCTTTTTTGGCATCCAGCAGGTCGTCCATTTCCTCGAAGTGGACGAGGACAGATTTGTATTCATGGTTGATTTTGCTGTATTTCTGCATGGCTTTTCCTTGGTCTGGGGGGGGGAAGGCCGGGTATTGATGCCCGACATTTAACTTTTAAGGCCGTCTGAAAGCGTACTGCAATGCAGTAAACAAACTTTTCAGACGGCCTCAAAGGCGTTTTATTGCCTGCCGTCCAGCAGCCGCATCAGGTATTGGCCGTATTCGTTTTTGGCCATGGGGCGGGCGAGTTCTTCGAGCCGGTCGGCATCCAGCCAGCCTTGCCGCCAGGCGATTTCTTCGAGGCAGGCGACTTGCAGGTTTTGCAGGTTTTGCACGGTCTGCACAAAGGCGGCGGCTTCGTGCAGGCTTTCGTGGGTGCCGGTGTCGAGCCAGGCGAAGCCGCGGCCGAGCAGCTGCACGGAAAGGCTGCCGTCTTCGAGATACATTTGGTTGACGGCGGTGATTTCGAGTTCGCCGCGTGCGGAGGGTTTGACCTGTTTGGCGAAGTCGATCACGCGGTTGTCGTAGAAATAAAGGCCGGTTACCGCCCAGTCGGATTTGGGTTCGCTCGGTTTTTCTTCGATGGAAAGGGCTTTGAAGTTTTGGTCGAATTCGACGACGCCGAAGCGTTCGGGATCGCGCACTTGGTAGGCGAAGACGGTGGCGCCGTGGCTTTTGGCGGCGGCTTGGCGCAGGGTTTGGGTGAAGGACTGGCCGTAGAAGATGTTGTCGCCGAGTACCAGGCAGACGCTGTCGCTGCCGATAAATTCTTCGCCGATGATAAAGGCTTGGGCGAGGCCGTCGGGACTGGGCTGTTCGGCGTATGCGATATGGATGCCGAAGCGGCTGCCGTCGCCGAGCAGGCGGCGGAAGGCGGGGTTGTCTTCGGGGGTGGTGATGACGAGGATGTCGCGGATGCCGGCGAGCATGAGCACGGACAGGGGGTAGTAGATCATGGGTTTGTCGTACACGGGCAGCAGCTGTTTGGAAACGCCGCGGGTGATGGGGTAAAGACGGGTGCCGGAGCCGCCGGCAAGGATGATGCCTTTCATGGGATTTCTCCTTTGGGGTGGGTTTTCAGGCGGCCTATGGAGGCCGTCTGAAAAAGGTGTTTGGAAACGGATACGGAGGGACTGCATTTTGCTGAGGCCGTCTGAAAGGGTTTTCAGACGGCCTCAGGAGTTCGGGCGGCAAAATTATAGCAAACCGTTTTATGTCGGTTCATATGATTCGGTTTGATTGTGAGCTGCGACCGGGTTTCAACCCGCATCGCGTTTGGCGGCGGCTTTGATGTCTAGGATTTGGCACACGAAGGCGGCGAGTTTAGTGGGGAAACCGGCATCGTTCAGGCTGCCGATTAGGGCGAAGGTGTCGGGTTTGCCGCCGTCGTCGGCGGTGAGGGTTTCGCCTTGGTAGTATTGGAAAAACAGGGCTTTGCCGCCGCGGATTTTGCCGCGGTGCAAAACGAGAATGTCGCCGTTTTCGTCTGCGGCGAATGCGCCGGATAAGGCGCGGTTGATGCCGTCGGACGGGAAGTTGATTTCGGCGGCAAGCGAGACTTTTTTACCGGCAACGGGTGCGCCCAAGCCGAAGCCGTTCCAGCATTTTTTGCCGTCTTGCGTTTGCGCGTACCACAAATCCAACTCGGGCGAGTAGGCGGCTTCGGTGTCAAAACCGCCGTTGACGGCAGCGATGGTGCAGGAGATTTTTTGGCTGAGGGCAGCTTGCAGGGCTTGGGTGAAACGCGCTTGGGCGGTGGCGAGTTGGGCGGGGTCGGTAAGGATGGCGGGCATGGGTGTCCTTTGTTTGGGGGGGGGGATGGAAAGGCAGCCTGAAGGTGGGGGCAGGCTGCTTTGTAGGGTGTGTGCCGTAGGCGCGCACGCGGTTAGAGGGTTCAGTGTTCCGTATCGTTTTTTAGCTTCGCAACTTCGCTTTGTTGCGCAGGCTGTTTTGTTTGGCGGATTGAACGGTGGGCTGAAAAAGCCGGCATACACGGAGTGTTTGGCGACCGCGTGCGTGGCAGAGCCACACACCCTACGCAGGCGGTTTCAGACGACGTTTGAGGCCGTCTGAAAGGGTTGGTTTTGAACACGCGGTTATTCGCCAAAATCCATATCGGCGGTTTCGGGTGTGCCGCCCCAGTCGGGCGGGAGCAGGCCGTGGCGGACGTAGCGGTGGAAGCTGGAAAACGGCCAGTCGTGCACGCTTGCGGCGCAGCGGTGTTTGACGGGATTGTAATGGATATAGTCGGCACAACGCTGTAAATCGGCTTCGTTGCGAACGGTGTGTTCGTAAAAACGCCGTTGCCAAATACCGCGTTCGTTCCGCCGCTGTTTGCTGGCAGACAGGTTTTCGGCACGAGGGAAATGTGCGGAGAATTTGGTTTTAATCAGCCGCCAGCGCAGGGAATAATCCGCATCATCGGGCGGCAGCGTCCAAATGGTGTGAATATGGTTCGGCAGCACGCATACGGCGACGGTTTCAAAGAGATATTGTTTTTGCACATCCATATAAGCCGCACGCGAAGCCGATATGTTCGACAAGCAGGCGTGATTTTGGGTCGGCGAGTTTGACGGTGAAAAAGAATGTGCCGCCGGCAATGAAGTTTCTGCGATAACGCGCCATAGGATTTTTGTTTGTGGTTTGAGTGTTGGAGAAGGAATGGTTTGTTTTTTAAGGGTTTAACTTTGTTAAAGTTGACGCTTTCAGACGACATTGGAGGCCGTCTGAAAGCGCTAGCTTCAACGAAGTTAAAAGTTGAAACGGCGAACGGTCAATCAACCAACCGCGTGCGTGCGTACCGCACACACCCTACACGTTGATTTTGAAGTTCCGTGCAATTCACAGGTAGCAACTGTGTTCCCCCACCCCGTCGGGCAGGGTAACCAAACTCGGTGATTACGCGCACTGCGGTGCGGGTTGTTGTTCGCTTTGCTGTTCTGATTTCGTCTGCAAAGAGACCAGATAATCCCGCATCCTTGCGTTCAGAATACGCAGAAGTTTGTGCATACACGCGTTGATGGCGACTTTGAATGGTTTGCCTTTGGCGCGCAGCCTCTCGTAAAACGCTTTAATCTTCGGCTCAAAGCGACTCGCCGTTAGTGCTGCCATATACAGCATATTGCGCACCGCCATTCTGCCGCCGATGCAGCCTGCTTTCTTGTCCGTATCGCCGCTTTGGTTCGGCGGCGGAACGACACCTGCCAGCATGGCGATGCGTTTGTGTGGTACGGTGCCCAACTCGGGCAGCATGGATAGCAGGGTGGCGCTGG